>CAXUIV010000373.1:0-5368 GCA_964250875.1 uncultured bacterium | reverse complement strand
CCTGTACTCGCGCCAGAGATTGTTTACTGATTACTGGAGTTGACCCAGCCTCTGAATTTCTAAATGACTTGAGTCGGCTATAGAGATTGGGAAAGGGCTGCCGCCAAGGGCGATCGCCCTGAACGCAAGAAGATGTGAGCTTTGACTCAAGTGAATTGACATTATCCTCTGTACTGAACTGACGATGAGTAATTTGGCGCGGGTTAAGCTATGCAATTAAGCGGATGTTCTGCAAACGCTGCGCCCATGGGCGGGCATAAATCCAAATTTACCTTACAGGCGGCTGCACAGCCCGCTGCAAACGGCTTAGAGCAATTTCAGCAATTAATGCCAGCAGTGCCACAGGAATGGCACCGACAAGGAGGATAGCGTTGTCGTACAGCGCAAAGCCAAGAACAATAAAGCTACCCAAGCCTCCTGCCCCAATAAAAGCCGCCAGAGTGGCGCTGGCAATTACCTCAACTGTCGCTGTTTTGATGCCTGCAACAATCACGGGAAGTGCCAAAGGAATTTCTATCCGCTGTAGAACCTGTCTTGGTGACATGCCCATTCCAAATGCTGCCTCTCGAACTGCCGGGTCGATGCTGCGAAACGCCACATCCGTGCCGATGAGAATTGGAGGCAGCACCAAAAGCGTCAGCGCGATTGTGGCTGACTGGAAGCTGAGGCCGAAATAGGGAATGGCGATAAACAAAATGGCCAAGCTGGGAATCACGCGCAGAGCGTTGAAGCCGTTAATTAATACTGTCGATGCCGCTCGCGATCGCGCACTCAAAAGACCCAACGGTAGACCTACTGCCAGGCCAATACTGAGGGGAATTGCTACCAGCAGCAGATGCCTCCCTAAAGCAGAAAGGAGTTTGTCTGGATTACTGGCAACATACTGATAAACTTGAGTAAAAATACTCATTTCGACCTGTTGTACGCATACTGCAAGATTTACACAATCATAAGCAACAAACATCAGTAGGTTGCACTGCAATTCGGGTTAACGGCTTCTTCGCTGGCTATCCTTGCCGATGCCTAAATTGCTAGGTTAAGCTGCGGAAGACATTAAAGCTGACAGGTTAATACTAGATGGCAAATGCTGAACATCTCGACCTCATTCAGCAGGGTGCAGGAGCTTGGAATTTTTGGAAGCAGAAAAATTTTGGCGTCCAGGTAGACCTCAGTAGAGCCGTTCTGAACAAGGTAGACTTCACGGGAAAAGACTTAAGCGGGGCTAACCTCAGCAAGGCTGACCTCAAGGGAGCTAACCTCAGAGCAGTCAATTTCACTCAGGCTAATCTCATTGGGACTGACTTTAGTGAAGCTAGTTTTATTCAGGTCATCCTGAGTAGGGCTAATTTCAGCTCGGCGAAACTCTGTCGAGCTAATCTGAGTGGAGCCGATCTCAGTGGAGTTGATTTCAGTCAGGCTAACCTCAGCGGCACTAACCTCACCTCGGCAAAACTTAATGGGGCTAACCTCTTTAGAGCAATCCTCAAGCAGGCTAACCTCAGCGGGGCTGACTTCAGTGAGGCCAATATCAGCGGCGCTGACTTCAGAGAGGCTGACGTCAGCGGGGCTAAACTTCTAAAAGCTCAAGCACTAATCACTAATTTCGCTGGAGCAGTCTTGACTGGAGTCTGCTTGCAAGACTGGAATATCAACAGCGATACTAACCTGAATAACGTGATCTGTGACTATGTTTATCTGCGGAGCGATCAATCGGGTTTAAAGTCCCGCCGTCCTAGAATTGGCAACTTTAAGCCGGAAGAGTTTACCAAGTTATTTAAAAAGCGGTAGATGAGACATCACATTCACAATGGAGGATACGCGATTGGTCCTACAGTTCCCTTCACAGCCGTAGGGGTAGTGATAAAAATGTATTGATGAAGGAGTTAGCTCTGTAACGAAAGATTGTAATAGTGAATAAAGTAGCATTCTATGGTTGGAATTGAGAATGCATCAATATGACGAGACCGACAAACTGCAATTGTGCTAGCGAATACGGCTTGAGAAGATTTTGATAGACAGAGGGAGTTTCAGTTGTTAACTCTCAACTTCCACTACATCTTTATCCTACCCAATTTTCGCACGTAGCGGATGTTTACTCGAACGTCTCCAAGCAGAAGCTTGAGGAACAACTTAATTTAGATTTTGCTCGCTAAGCTGAAAAATATAGCGGAGTAAGCCTACAATCTCCTCTATATGGGCAATTCCATAAAGTGAAGTTTGGGAGACAGTACCTTGAGGGGTTAGTTTGTAAAACCTCCAGCCATCGCCACTGGTGACAATTCCTAAAACATCAATTTCTTTACCAAGTTTACGATTTTGCCACTGACAAGCTTGCATTTCGACTAAACACTGAGCTAAGCCTTGTTCAAAGTCATCCTTTTTAGCTTCAACAATGCAGAGAAATGGTGCTTCTAAGTAGGCTTTTCGTTCGGCGACCAAGTAATCTACATTTCCATTAGTCACATCAGATTCTAATGCAGCCCCTTTCCAAATTTTCAAACGTTTGTTGGGTTGAATAGCTTCTTCACAAAGAGCATCAATGATTAGCTTTTTGGATTCTTCATATCTTTGTAGATCGAAGCACTGGAGTCTCTCCAATCGTTCTTGAAAGAAATGACTAGGTTGGATAGGTTTGACTTCAATTACCCAGGGTAATAATTCGATTAGGTTTAACTGCTTAAAAGCTTCTTTATGACTGAAGCTAGCAAAATTCTTTTTTTTGATCTTCTTTTCCTTCGACTGCATCTTTCTGAGTGTTCCTCTCTAAATCTTTAACAAGAAAAACGATTGTTGGTTATAGCTGCTGGAGGGCAGTTACACCGTTTTGCTTGAAGAAGCTTAAGTACGCGACAGCTTACACCTGCTGAAATAGTTGTTGAATTGCCTCAGCTAATTCGGCTGGCTCTACTGGCTTGGCTATATGTCTCTGAAACCCTGCTGAAATTGTTATATCATGTGTGGATGAATGCTCGTAGTCAGGACCGACGAGGGGACACGCGGGCACGAGAAATAGATTGATAGCAGTGTTAATCTATCGCTAACTTTAAGGAAGGAATAAGCAGGTGACTTCTACCCAGAAGCAGAAAACATCATTTAAAGCCGCTCAGTTTAATGAGTCTGTCATTCGAGAAATGACAAGGGTGGCCATGAAGTACAACGCCGTGAATCTGGCTCAGGGTTTCCCAGATTTTCCCTGTCCTCCTGAACTGAAGGCAGCTGCTTGTCAAGCTATAACAGAAGACGTCAACCAGTACGCTATCACCTGGGGCGATCGCCCGTTTCGTCACGCACTCTCTGAGAAGGTGCGGTGGTATTTGGGCTTAGATATTGACCCAGAAAGGCAGATTACCGTTACCTGTGGGTCAACAGAGGCGATGGCGGCTACCATGCTAGCCACGGTCGATGCTGGTGAAGAAGTGATTATGTTTGAGCCTTATTACGAAAATTATGGGCCAGATGCTGTATTAGCTGGTGCTGTTCCCCGCTATGTCAAGCTTCATCCGCCCGATTGGACTTTTGACGCGGCGGAGCTACGTCGAGCTTTTAATGAAAAGACCAAGGCCATCATTATCAATACTCCCCACAATCCGACAGGAAAAGTCTTCACTCACGATGAACTAGCTTTGATTGCCGAACTTTGTCAGAAGTGGGATGTCCTGGCTTTTACTGATGAAATCTATGAACACATCCTGTACGACGATGCCAAGCATATTGCGATGGCTACACTTCCAGGGATGGCGGAACGGACGGTGACGATCAACGGCCTTTCCAAGACCTACAGCGTGACGGGATGGCGAGTCGGCTACGCTTTGGCCAGCCCAGAACTGACCGCAGCCATTCGCAAAGTGCATGACTTCCTTACCGTAGGCGCTCCAGCACCGCTGCAACGAGCAGGTGTTGCTGCTATGCAGCTACCCATCACCTACTATGAGGACCTGGCTAGGCGCTATCGCGAAAAACGAGATACCATCCTTATGACCCTAGATGAGGCTGGCGTTCCGTATTTTACTCCTCAAGGAGCCTACTATGTGTTGGCGGATATCTCTAGGTTTGGCTATCCGACTGATATCGAATTCACTAACCATCTGATCAAAGAGATTGGGGTTGCTGTGGTCCCTGGTTCCGGCTTCTATTGCCACCCAGAAGATGGTCGGCGGTTTATCCGCTTCTGCTTTAGTAAAACCTCAGAAACCCTTAAGAGTGCTAGAGAGCGATTGCTGAAGTTACAGCCAATTTCAGCGCTAACAGCCAGCTCGTAGTGCGTCAAGATTTGTTCGACGACAGTATTGCATGCAACTCTACACACAAAATTTGACTGACGGTCAATTAGGTAAGCGATCGCCCCGTACAAGCAGTGGATTAACTGCTGCTGAATCGTTTAATCTAATCTGGGAGCTGTTTACCTGTCTCATAGGAAAGTAAAGTAGTGGAATATCCAAACGACCTAAAATACCTGGACTCCCACGAGTATGTGCGGCTAGAGGGAGAAATCGCCACAATTGGCATTAGTGCTTTCGCTGTAGACCAGCTAGGCGACATTGTGTTTCTGGAACTGCCAGAAGTCGGCGATACCGTGACAAAAGGCGAGAGTTTTGGCTCAGTGGAGTCAGTCAAAGCGGTTGAAGACCTCAATCCAGCAGTCAGTGGTACAGTCGTAGAGCGCAACGAAGCAATGGTGGAGTCGCCCGAAAAGCTGGTGGAAGACCCTTACGGTGAGGGCTGGTTGCTCAAGGTGCGGATCAGCGACCCGAATGAGGCAGACGACACCATGTCTGCCGACCAGTATCGGGCCAAAGTTGAAGGCGAGTAGATTGATTTGGGTAAAATTGTGACCGAATCGCAACTTAGCACTCATCTACACATAACTTTTACAGATCAATTGCTGACGGCGGAAAGATACTTGTTGCAAAATATGAAGTAGTAGTGTCTGGAGAGCAACCTGTGGTGCCTCATACCTCTCATACGCAATCTAGCCGTCAGCATTCAGACGAAGAAATGGGACGGAAGACAATTTCATTTGTCCAACGTCATATTGGCCCTAACCCGGATGAAGTCCAGCAAATGCTTCAACCGTTGGGGTTAGAGGACCTGAATGCTCTGGTCGCACAAACGGTGCCGCAGGCCATTCGGATGAATAGACCGCTCAAACTAGGAACACGCAGTGAGTACGCAGCCCTAGCTCAGTTAAAAGAAATTGCCTCCAAAAATCAGGTGTTCCGGTCCTTCATTGGCATGGGCTACCACGACTGCGTCACTCCACCCGTCATCCAGCGCAATATTCTAGAGAATCCGGGCTGGTATACCGCCTACACACCCTATCAGCCAGAAATTGCCCAAGGACGACTAGAGGCACTGCTGAATTTTCAAA
>CAXUIV010000372.1:0-5395 GCA_964250875.1 uncultured bacterium | reverse complement strand
TCACCCCAAAGCGAAAGCTGGGCGATGCTGGTGGTACTGAGTCGCTGCTTCCAACTGAGACGCTAAGGCAATTAGGGTGGCTTCGGCGGCAAGACGTCCAACGAGTTGAACACTTGTAGGTAAACCGTTAGAGCTAAACCCGACAGGAAGGGCGATCGCGGGCTGTCCGCTAACATTAAATGGAGGACAGGGTGCAATCCAATGAACAATCTTTTGCAACGTCTCTTCTGGACTCAAGTTCGCCCACTCACTAATGCGAATTGTTGGATGTAGATAGACTGGTAACACTAGCACATCTACAGTATCAAAAAAGGCCACAATCCGCCGTGCAGCGACCTGCATTTGGGAAACTGCCCGTAAGTATTGGCCAGCAGAAGTCGCCCGTTCCAACAGCCAGCGATTCATCGGCTGTAGCGCCTCTTTCGGAATCCCAGCGGCTGCTACCCCAGCCTGCCAAACAGTGGTGAAAGGCTCAATTAAGCCATTAAAGTCGGGACAACCCGGCTCCACAATGTGACCCAGTTCTGCCAACCGCTGCACCGTCTCCTGCACGGCCTGCTGACATACAGGATCCGCTTCCCCTAAAGGTGGCAGTGTGGTGGCAAAAGCAATCCGCAAAGGACTCAGTTTTTGGTTTGTGGCAGTAAGGAAAGACGGTTCTGGATCGGGCAACCAGTATGGATCACCTGTTACATAACCGGACATGACATCCAGAAGCGCCGCTGCATCTGCAACGGTACGCCCTAGGGGACCAATGCTAGCAAAGCCACTGAGGCGATCGCCCACTGGTGCATGAGACACTCGTCCCCGCGATGGCTTAATTCCCACTAGACCACAGCAAGCCGCAGGACCGCGAATCGAGCCACCCCCATCAGAACCTTGAGCGATCGCACACAAGCCAGCCGCCACAGCCGCTGCCGCCCCACCACTTGAACCACCTGGCGTATAGTCCAAATTCCAGGGATTGCGAGCCGGTGGAAATCCATGTGGCTCAGTGTAAGGCATTGAACCCAGCTCTGATGTGGCTGTTTTGCCCAGAATGATAAAGCCAGCCTGCTTAACCCGCGTCACCACCCCATCATCATGGGTAGCTACATGGTTGGATAGGGCTGGTGTTCCGTAAGTACAGGGGACACCAGCAACAGAGGTAAGGTCTTTAATTGAAATCGGGACACCAAAAAAAGGCGGCAGGTCAGAGCGACTCGCCGAGTCGCCCCTACCTAGGATTTCTGTTTTGGCTTTAGCGTCGGCGATCGCGCTTTCTGCCATCACTGTAAAATAGCTGCCTAACTGAGGATTCAATCGCTGGATGCGTTGTAGATAAATTTCTACTAACTCCACTGGCGACACCTCACGGCAACGGACCAACTGGGCTTGTTCCAAGGCTGGGGTGAATGCCAAGTCAACCTGATTCATTGTTCTTATCGCAGGGCTAATGGAGCATGCTGACTGTCGTTAAAATTGCCTGAGACCACCCATCCTATCTAAATTTTATGATCTCGACTCTGATTTCAGCAGAATTTGGCCTAAACTGTTCTTCCTGAGATTGTTGCGGATTTCAAACTCCTCTAAACTGCACTCTGTCCTACTTCCACATCAAAAGCTGCTCATGATAAACGATAGTGAATACATCAGGCAGGCTGAGGCGACCCGCGTGCGAGTCCTGAGCGAAGCACTTCCTTACATTCAACAGTTTGCTGGCCGTACCATTGTTGTCAAGTATGGCGGCGCAGCGATGAAGGATAGTACGCTCAAAGATAAAGTCATCCGCGATGTCGTGTTCTTGTCCTGTGTTGGTCTCCGTCCCGTTGTGGTTCACGGTGGTGGCCCAGAAATCAATACCTGGCTGGATAAGCTGGGAATTGAACCGCAATTTAAGAATGGTCTGCGCGTGACCGACGCCGCTACCATGGAGGTGGTGGAGATGGTGTTAGTCGGTCGGGTGAACAAGGAGATTGTCTCTCTAATCAACCGCGCTGGTGGCTCTGCCGTTGGCCTTTGCGGCATAGACGGCAATCTAATCACAGCCCGCGCTGAGGGTCGCGAAGGCATTGGCTTCGTGGGGGAGGTCAGCCATATGGACGTGAAGATTTTGGAGTCTTTGGTTAACAGTAATTACATCCCTGTTGTCTCCAGTGTGGCCACAGATGAGACTGGGCAAGCCTACAACATCAATGCTGACACCGTTGCTGGGGAACTAGCCGCTGCCTTGGGAGCAGAGAAGCTGATTTTGCTGACTGACACGGCGGGGATACTGAAGGATTACAAAAATCCAGCAACCCTCCTTGCTAAGCTAGATATTCGAGAAGCACGGCAGCTCATTGCAGATGGGATCGTGGGCGGTGGCATGATCCCTAAAGTAAATTGTTGCGTGCGATCGCTAGCCCAAGGTGTCGGTGCCGCTCACATTATCGATGGTCGAATTCCCCACGCCCTACTGCTGGAAATCTTTACCGATACTGGTATCGGCTCAATGATTGTGGCATCAGAGTTTTTCAGCTAGTTGTTATTTGTTAGTTGTTGGTTGTTAGTCATCCAAACAGCCAACAACCAACAAGCAACAAACAATAACTAATAGTGATAGCCATGCAAGAATTGCCGGTGCCCATACCCAGGTCCAACTATTACTGGATTGAGCAGCGTTGGATTAATCAGGACTGGATTGAGCAGTGTTTGATTCAATCCGACACTTGGTACCGGATAAGAGTAGACGTTGCCTCCCAGTACTGGATATGAGTAGGGGTTACTTCCTAGCGCTGGATAAGAGTAGACGTTGCCTCCCAGTCCTGGATACGAGTAAACATTTCCCGGCACCTGATAAGGGTAGACATTCCCTGGCACCTGATAAGGGTAAACATTCTCCGGCACTGAATAAGTACAGCTGGTCTGAGGCAGTTGACCTGTCGAGGGATCCACGGGCACAGGAGGAGCGATGGAGCTACCGTAAACAAATGGAGCTGCGGCAGACGACTGACAAGTCCCAACAGAAACTCCTCCGTTAATTACGACTTGAGCCTCAACTGGTCCAGCTGTAGCAGTCATAATTACCATTCCCGCAATTGGTAACAGGCTAGCAGCAGTGCTGATCCTATGACAATTTTGCCATTCTGTTTTAAGCATAATCTGACTCCACTAGAGCCTAAATAGATTGTTGTTGACTTGAAGTGTTGACTGACTACAGAGATACCTAGAACCGAAGCTGTTTCGCTAAAATTTTTAGGAGTCTACCTGCCTTGACGTTGGCAGTAGGGCAGATGCTTCTTTAAACGTAACGCAAGTCTTGTGTATGCAGCCAAAAGTAAGTTCGAATCTAGAGGTAGTTAAAACCGAATACCAGGCTGGAAAAGCAGCCTTTGAGCGCGGGCAGTACCGCGAATCGGTGCAGCATTTAGAAAAAGCCAGTGCCCTAGTGGCACGGAACTCTCGTTTGGGGGGTGAGGTGCAGATTTGGTTAGTCACGGCTTACGAAGCAACTGGACAGACAACGGAAGCGATCGCCCTTTGCCAACAGCTGAGCCACCATCCCAATTCAGAAACCAGCAAACAAGGCAAGCGCTTACTCTACATTCTGCAAGCCCCTCAGTTGCAGAGACCAGCCGAATGGCTGACTCAAATTCCAGATTTGGCAACGCTGGCAGACAACGATGCCAGAATTCGCCTCAGCGGTGGGACGGCTACTGCTTCTACTCAAAAGAGTCTTACACCAGAACAGGTTGACCTCAGCCAGGTCAATACAGGAGACAATAGATTTACCTTGGTTGCCCTGATCGCGCTGGCTCTGACCTTATGCGGCTTGGTTTGGTGGAACTTTCAATAGAAGACACCGTATATAGAGACGTTACTGTAAACCAACGACAAACAACCAACAACATGTAACGTCTCTACACAATCAGGAATAACTTAGGACTGCTATGAAAAGATGAGGTGATGGGAAAAGCAAGAGGAGGCATGATTTGTGATTTTATCAATGAGTGTAGCTAAGGTGTGTAAGGGTCTTTTTGAATGCGTAGGGCTGATTCGTTCTGTCCGGCTGACATGGGCCATGATATTGGCGTCACTGCTGCTGACTGGCTGTGTTAATTATGACGTTGGAGTGAAATTTGATCACCCTAATCGTGGCGAGATTGTGCAGCACATCAAGTTAGCAGAACGCCTAACTAGCTTTAGTGGCGCTCCCGCTGAAGAATGGATCAGCAGCATTGAACGTCGCACTCGTCAACTACAGGGTAAGACCAAGCGATCAGGCCAAAACATCACCGTTACAATTCCTTTCAACAACGGCGCTGAGCTAGAAGCGAAGTTTAATGAATTCTTTAATCCAGTTAGCAAGGATCAGGCCAACAGTACACCGTCCGACCTACCTGACATTAGCTCTCATCTAAAGTTGAATCAGAACAATTTACTTCTATTGGTACGAAATCGCTTGAGCTATGACTTGGATTTGCGATCGCTCTCGCTGATTTCAGCAAACGGTAACGTCCTGATCAGTCCTGGATCAATCCTAGAGTTAAAGTTTGGTCTGAACACACCCTGGGGTGCTAGGAGTATTGAGGCTGACAATGCCACCACGCCAAAACCTGCTAAAAACGGTCGGCAACTCGTCTGGACACTCAAGCCTGGTGAGTTAAACCATTTGGAGGCCGTCTTTTGGCTCCCCAGTCCCATCGGCATTGGCAGCGTTTTGATTTCCCTGTTTGTAGTTGCGGGAATCTACCTAAGATACAGCTTCATGCCAGACCCAAGGACAGTGAGGAGTTCGGGGTTCGGAGTTTAGAGTTGTAGGGGCGACGAGGAGAAGTGCGGAGTTCGGAGTTCGGAATCAGCAATAACTAACCCCGAACTCTGCACCCCGAACTCTGCACAGCTAAAATATAGTTATGTTCCAATCTATTTCCACCCCTCCAGCGTCCGCTGCCGAAACGCGCCCTACGTTCATCTTGGTTGATGGACACTCCCTGGCTTTTCGCTCCTATTTTGCCTTTGCCAAAGGGCGAGATGGTGGACTGCGTACAAAGACTGGAATTCCTACCAGCGTGTGTTTTGGCTTTCTCAAAGCGCTGCTGGAGCTGATGGCGTCAGAGCAGCCTGAATCAATGGCAGTTGCATTTGACTTAGGCTTGCCTACCTTCCGTCATGAGGCTGATGACACATATAAAGCGGATCGTCCAGGCACACCAGAAGACTTTATCCCCGACCTGAAGAATCTCCACGAGCTGCTGGATGGTCTCAATCTGACCACTATGACAGCTCCAGGGTATGAAGCTGATGATATATTGGGTACTTTGGCACAACGGGCAAGTGCAGCGGGCTATAGGGTCAAAATTCTTACGGGCGATCGCGATTTATTTCAACTGATTGACCCTCAAAAGGAAATCAGCGTTCTGTATCTCAGTAC
>CAXUIV010000371.1:0-5402 GCA_964250875.1 uncultured bacterium | reverse complement strand
TAGATGGGCTGGATCGACTGTTTACAGGAGCGATCAACAGTCATTTGCGGGATACGTTAGGAGTTGAAACTCAGTTGGCTTACCATCTGCTCAACGAGGAAACGTTCAAAGCTTGGAGATTTGATCTTAAGGGTGAGTTGAGGCAGGGCTTTCTAGGGGCGGTGGACGATCTGCGCGTCGGGATGACGCTGAATCCATATATGCAGGTGTATATCACGCATGGATTCTTCGATCTGGTCACTCCATATTTTGCCTCGAATCACTTGGCAGACCTGATGAGACTTAACCCTGAGGTTCGCTCTAATCTCACCTTGAGACATTATCAAGGTGGGCACATGTTCTATGCCTGGGATGAATCACGCCAGCAATGGTTCGCTGAGATGCAAGCTTTTTACCAGAATGCGATGGCATAACCCGATATAGAATCTCCACGAGTTATTTCACAGTGATCGCACACCTCGTACATAAACTCACCATGACACCACTCAGCCAGATTAGATTGATGGCTAAATACAACCAGTGGATGAATCAAAGCCTGTACACAGCAGCGGCTGAACTTCCAGTTGAAAAGTTAAAAGAAGACAAGAAAGCGTTTTTTGGTTCAGTGATTGGTACGCTCAATCACATAATGGTTAGCGACATCATCTGGCTAAAGAGATTTTCAATGCATCCAGCCAACCATACGGCACTTGAGCCAATACGTAGACTTGAACACCCGAAGTCTCTTGACCAAACTCTTTTTGCTAACTTGGAGCAATTCTTTGAACAGCGTCTACAGTTAGATGATATTATTATTAACTGGTGTGACCAGATATCTGAGGTAGATCTGTCCCATCACCTTCAGTACAAGAATATGAAGGGAGAAGTTGCAGTCAGAGAATTTAGCAGCCTGATATTTCATTTTTTTAACCATCAAACGCATCACAGAGGGCAAGTGACTACTCTTTTATCTCAAGAGGGGGTAGATGTGGGTGTAACCGATTTGCTGATGCTGATTCCAAATCTAATAGAAGCCTAACGTTGTGCTACATCGGACAGTTAGTTAGTTGAAACGACCTTAAGTCAGGCGAATTTGGCAAGGCAAACCTGAACGCGGCGAGTTGAGATTGTGCTGATCTAAGTTAGGCAGAGTTATTAATCGCAAATCTACCTCAAGCAGATCCAAATTCTTAGCACTCAGCAACATCTCAGCAGCTAATCCAACTAAACTTAAAGTAAACGTTTTCTTGGCGTGAATACCGAGTCTGATTAGCTTCTCGAAGCGGGAGGGGAAATGCTGGAGCCATTGATGAATCAGTCCGGTGAGCAGGCTCAACTACAAGCTGGACTTGCAGTTTTGGCTCAAGAGAATACTGATCTGCGATCGCAACTCGAAGCCTGTCAGCCGGAACAGCGATCGCAATCTGCTGAGAACTTGCAGCTAATCGAAGTTGCCCGTGACCAAGAGCAATTCTCCCGTGAGCGCGTCATCGGGTATTTAGAGCATCGTCTTTTGGAAGTCACCGCAACGGCTGCCACCGCCCTGCTGACGATCACGCCATTGGAGACGGCAGTCAATGCAGCTCTACAAATCATCGGTGAAGCCTTAGACACCGATCACATTTCAGCGATTGAGAATTTTGACAATCCATCGGACTCATCATCCGTCTGGTGGAGAATTTTGTACGAATGGACTTCTCCCCATGCCATACCACAATCTCATCCCGATCTGGCTCAAGGTAGCTACGAGGGGATGGAGGAGTGGTATGCGCTTTTGAGTCAAGGGCAAGGCATGAGCTGTTTGCTGGAGGAGATGCCTGAACCGTTCCGGACTAGACAGGCAGAAGGTTTGAAAGCGCTCCATGCCGTGCCGATTTTTGTCGAGGGGAGGTACTGGGGAGTGATTGGGTTTGACGACTGTCGGGAGGTAAAACGCCGAAGTCGGGCAGAACTAGTCGTGTTGAAAATTGCCGCAGATTGTATCGGGAGTGCGATTCAGCGCGATCGCACTCAACAAGCCACTCTTAGAGCCGAACGAGCGCGGGTGGCGGAACTGACAGCCGTCAATGAAGAGCTACAGCAGCATAAACACGAAGTGCAGCGAAGCTATCGCATCTTAGAAGCCACCGCTCGAGCCACCGACGCCTTGCTGACAATTAACGACTTTGACTCAGCCGTCAACACCGCGCTGCAAATTCTGGGTGAGAGTCTGGAGACTGATCGCACGAAAGTTTTAGAAAGCTTGTTTGACGATCCCGTCCGGCCCTTTTCTCGCTATCACAACGTCCTCTATGAGTGGACAAGCCCCGGCACTGTCCAGCAACTCTCGCATCCTCAAGGTTGGCAAGTGGATACGAGAGGTCGGATGGAATGCTTCTTTGAGACGTTTCTGCAAACCAATGGGTTTGGCGGGTTGCTAGCAGAATGGGATGAATCGCTCCATGCGGCGTTTCAAGCGCTGGAGGTTAACTCATTGTATGTCGTGCCGATCTGGGTTGATGGGCAGTGGTGGGGGTTGCTGGCGTTTGATGACTGTCGGGAGGCAAAGCATCGCACTCAAGCAGAAATGGCGGCATTGCAGACAGCGGCGAACTGTATTGGCAGTGCGATTCAGCGTCAACGGATGCAACGGGCGCGGCAGGAAGCCGAGCGGCAGGTGTTGCTGGAGCGGGAACAAGCCGCGCAAGACCGTGCTGCAGAATCGGCAAAAGTCAATGAAGCCATCAAACAAACAATCGGTGTAATGGTGCGAGAACCCTCTTTGAGCAATTTTCTAGCGCAAGTTCTTCGTGTACTCAATCAGCACCTGGATACTCCTATCTCTGTTCTGTGGATCTACGACTTCAAAGCTGGTGTTGTAAACCTCCATCTCGCTTGTATAGATAATGTTATTTATAGTGAAGAACTGCCGCCTTGTGGGAACTATATTCACCGAACGCAATTTCCCATCAACATTAATGAAGATGCAAAACAGCTTATTCAAAACAAAATATTGATAACCACAAATTTGCCAAGTATCCTCGATCCAGATTTGGACGAAGGCACTAGGGCATGGCTGTACCACAAAAAAGTCATCAGCGTTCTCAGAATACCGCTGATGGTGGGAGAGCAGGTGATCGGCAACTTAATGATTCACAAGGAAGACAACGAACCCTTCCCAGTAGAAAAGATTGAATTAGCAACGGCACTGGGTCAGCAGGCGGCACTAAGTATGCACATCACTCGGTTGGCAGAGGAGGCAAAGCAAGCGGCGATCGCTCGCGAACAAGAACAAGCCGCACAAGAACGAGCCGCCGAACTGGCCAAAGCGAATGAGTCTCTCAGACGCAGCCTCGATCGACTGGCCAACGAGCGCCACCTCGACTCCTTTCTCGCACACGTCCTCCAAGAGGCCATTCAAATTCTAGATGGGGTGATCGCTCAAATTTTCCTATACGAGCCAGAGTCCGACACCTTAGTGTCCTCTGTTGGGATCGACCGGCAGGGGGAGGTGTTCCCGGCACCAGGACTGATGCAGGACCTGCCAATCGGTCAACCCTTCCCAGCTAATATTACGGGGGGATGGCAACGACTGCTGCATCATCGGGACGCGATCCACTTCGATATTGACCGAGATGCTGAGGATTTCTGGCCAGGTACTATAGAGTGGCACCGCAGTCGAGGAAATCATGGTGCGGTTTGTGTGGCGATGATGATGGGCGATCGACCATTAGGGATGTTAGGGCTGGCGTTTCAAGAGCGAACTGAGTTTACTGCTGCTGAGTTTGAGTTCGTGCAAGCATTAGGGCAGCAAGCAACACTGGCGATTCAACTGACGCTACTAGCAGAATAGGCAAAACAAGCGGCGATCCTTGAAGAACGGAACCGGATGGCACGGGAGATTCACGATACCCTCGCCCAATCGTTCACCAGTATTCGGATGCACCTGGAAGCCGCTACTCGCCTTCTGAGCCGCAAACCAGAGCAAGCCCAAGCCTGCATCACCTTCGCCCAAGAGCTGGCACAGGCTGGTCTAGCAGAAGCCCGTCGCTCGGTATGGGCATTACAGCCCGAAGCCGAAGACTACCGCCACCTCTCAGCTACCTTCGAGCGTCTTGCTGTCCAGCAAACTGCCGAAACGGCTATCCAAATCGAGGTGGCGATCATTGGCACGCCTTACGCCATATCACCTGATGTTGGGATGAATTTACTCCGCATTGGACAAGAAGCTCTCAACAATGCGATTCACCACGCCTCTGCCCAAACGATTCTCCTTACCCTCACCTACGCTCCCAATCAAATTCAACTACAAATCCAGGACGACGGACAAGGGTTTGATCCTCAACAGAAGTTAATTAGCGGCGGTTTTGGCATGATAGGAATGCAGCAACGCAGCGATCGAATTGGAGGGACATTGACAATTAGCAGTCAGCCAGGACACGGAACCGAGGTGGGTGTAACAGTACCGATTTGAGGGGAAAGGCGAAGGGCGAAAGGGGAAAGGCGAAGGGGAGTGGAGTATAGGAAGGGAAAGGGTAGGGATGAAGCAGATCAAAACGTTTGAGGATCTGAGAGTATGACAGAGAGGGATTGAGTTAGTGAAGCAGATTTATGCCATCTTGAAGGAAGGAGAATTTACCAGGGATTTTGGCTTACGAGATCAATTGAGACGAGCATCAGTATCAATTCCAGTGAATATTGCTGAAGGGTATGAGCGGCATTTCCGCAAAGAATATATTCAGTTTCTCAATATTGCTAAAGGTTCTACAGGTGAAGCCCGCAGTCTGCTTAGAGTAGCTTTAGAAGTTGGCTAATTGAACCAATCTCAGTACGACACACTACACAAACAAGCAATAGAATTAAGTCGAATGCTATCAGCCCAAATCCAAGCTCTAAGAGAACCCTAATCAACCAAATTCCCCATTCCTCATTCGCCCTTCGCCTTTCACCCTTCCCCCTCTCTGCCATGACACCGATTCGCATCCTTCTGGCTGACGACCACCCACCTTTACGGAAAGGGCTGGCGCTGATTTTAGACAACGAAGACGATATGACCGTTGTGGCGGAAGCAGGCAATGGAAACGAAGCCGTTGCTTTGTATCGGCAACACCAGCCCGATGTTGCCCTTGTCGATTTGCGGATGCCCAAGTTGAGCGGAGTTGAAGCGATCGCTGCCATTCGTGCCGAGTTTTCCGGTGCTCGTCTGATTATTCTCACAACCTATGATGGCGACGAAGACATCTATCAAGGACTTCGGGCTGGTGCGATGGCTTACCTGCTTAAAGATACAGACTGTGATGAAATTATTGAAACGATTCGAGTCGTTCATGCGGGACAGCAGCGCATTCCATCCACTGTAGGGGTGAAGCTATTTGGGCGCATGAGTACCTCAGAACTGAGCGATCGCGAACGGCAAGTCTTGCAATTGCTGGCAGTCGGCAAAA
>CAXUIV010000370.1:0-5406 GCA_964250875.1 uncultured bacterium | reverse complement strand
CCCCCCATCTCCTTTACTGCCAGTGACTAAGGCGAATGCGTCGTCCCAGTCGTTGATGAAGCGTTGGATATTGAAGCGCGATCGCGCTTGTGATAAGGCACCTTCGCTTAATTGATGTGCTTCAGTTGGTTGCTGTAAAAGTTGATGCATCCGTGCTACCAGTTTCTCAATATCAGTACCAACGTAACCAGAAACTTCATTCTCAATCACCGTAGCCATCTCTGTTGTTGCCAGTCCAACGACTGGTAAACCTATCATCATTGCCTCGCAGACCGCAAGACCAAGGCTGGTGTAGCGGATTGGATTAAATAGGAAGCGGTAACGTGCTGCAAAGGCTGGCAGTTTCTCGTGTCGGATCTCTCCCAATCCGCCCATTTGTTCGGACCCCATACCAATCAGATCTAGAGGCACGCGATCGCGCACAGCCTCAAATACATCAGCCCCAAGACGGCGACCCCGCGAACCTAGACCATTCACAATGACTAGTCCCCGTGCCAGTTCACCAGTGTAGCAAACGTCTTGTGGCACTTTAACTCCATGTTCAATGACGCGGGTAGGAGTACGGTTGCTGTTCCACATCAGCCTGTTGAAGTGGGTAACGTGAATCAAGAGTACATTTGGATCATCAACGATGTGGCGCGTGTCCGTTGGGTGTTCTCGTGGTGGATCGTGTTCCAGGTAGAGCTGGGGAAGTTGCTGCTGCGACTGGGAAAGAATGGCATGTTTATCTTCCAAGTAATTCTTGCGTGACTGAAACAAGACACAGTCAAACTGAAGGTTTTTCACTTCTTCTGCTGGGACATCACGAACGTTGTCCGACCAAGGAAAGCTGCCTGAACGACCACCGTAGCCTTCGGGACGTCCCGGCTTGCTCGGTAACAAGAACTCGTGATGCGCCTGCGTCAGGTAGTAGAGATAGCTGCCGTGAACGTGCCAGGTGAGGATACGTAGAGTCATGGCTGGCTAAGTGCGGAGTTCGGGGTGCGGAGTTCGGAGTTGGGGGAGTGTGAGAAGGTGTGTGTACATTTGAGTGCTAAGTCGATGAGAAAGAGGTGTCTGTCTACTGGGTTGTCTGTTAGGGGTGGTACCCACTGGGAGAGAACGCTGCCACCGAACTCTTGCGACTGCCCTAGTCGAATCGGGATGCCTGCTAAGTAGCACACGTAAGCCAGGGGATAAGGTGACTCTTGGCCATTGGTGAAGATGATTGCTGCATCAAATGAATGACTGGAGAGCTTTACAATCAGGGACTGTAAAGACGTATCAAGGTGTGTCTTTGCATCAACTGCATAGATGAATTCATCTACCCAATGCGTCTCAGTCGCTAACTGAGTAACACTTAAGGATGTCATCAAGACGATGGCAACATCTGGCAGCAACTGACGTAACTTCCGCAGTGCCGGAGCTGTCAATCTTACATCCTCAAGACTTCCAAGCTGAATAACAAGAACTCTTTGGAGATTCTGCCAGTCTTCAGGTAACATTAGTCACCTCCTTCAATAGGGACTGGGAACTGAAGAGATTTTTATTCTCCATAGTGTACGAGTTGCATGGTGTTTTCGGCGAAAGCAGATCCTCTGCCGCCGCCATTACAGCTGATGTATTGACAGGCAAGGATGGAAAATCATTGCTTCCTTGATCCTCCTGCCCTCTGACTATACGGTGGAGAGTGCGGTCCAGTGGTGCCCAGCGGTTGAGGTCAGAGGCGGTGAAAATCACAACGCTCTTGACTCTTAGTGCTGCTGCTAAATGAGAAATACCCGTATCGTTGCATACTAGTAATTGAGCGTTACTGAGAAGAGCGGCGATCGCACCGAGACTGGTACGTCCGGCTAGGTCAATTGCCTTTGACCGCATGGACGCTCTCACCGCTGCCGTGATGTCAGCTTCTGCTGCCGTGCCGGTGAGAACAACGTGGAAACCACGAGCAGCAAGGGCATCAGCTACGACAGCGAAGTCCTCCGGTGCCCAGCGGCGATCGCGTACACTTGCTCCAGGATGAATGCAGACATACTCCTCTTGCGCCACGAGGGAGCTTACTTCTTCGATTGCGTACAAGGTTGAAAAGTCCTGCTCTCGCAAAGGAAACTCTAGCGCCTCGCCTTGAAGAGGTACACCCAAAAACTCCATTAAGCGCAGGTGACGCCAAACCTCCGGCTCCCCTTCTGGGTAAGGCAGAAAGCTCTTGACATCTGGGCAATACTGATCGGGTAGGTAAAATCCAGCATTGACGCGAGCGCCCAGTAGCACCGTGAATGGATTACTGATAATGCCGTTACCGTGCATCTGTAACGCCAGATCGAAGCCAGTCTGCTGCGCATTGGTGAAAAATGCCGGTAATTGATGTAGGCGTGGTGTCACCTCAGGTATTCCTGGATAGCCGGGAAATTCCAGAAAGTTATCGAGGTAATGGCTGAAGCGTTCAACAAAAGATTGCGCCCAAGGTAAACCAACGAGAGTGATCTCTGCTTGCGGCAGTGCCCTTCGTAGCGCTCGCCAAGCTGGGACAGCGCAGAGTAAATCTCCCAGTCCAGGAAGTGATCGCACAATGGCAATCCGAGTGATTGGGAGTGATCCTAGACGGTCTAAATTCAACACCACTACCTCTTACAATGCTGGCTCTTACTTTACTGGGTTCGTTTCTTCAATTCATCAGGCATTTGACCAAAGAAACTTGCCTTTAGTCTGATAGTGATTGGGCATATGCACAAAAGGGCATGGGACAAAGGGCAAAGGGCATGGGGCAAAGGGCAAAGGGCATGGAAAGGGCAAAAAGTCTTTTCACCTTTCACCTTTCGCCCTTCACCTTTCGCCTCTTTAGAGTTTGCGCAGCAGGAGTGCTAGGCGAATTTGCACGGCGTCGTCGAACTGGCGTGGATCGAGGCCAGTGAGTGAAGTGATTTTATCTAATCGGTAGCTGAGAGTGTTGCGATGGATGGAGAGCTGGTTTGCCGTTGAGGATGGGCAGCAGTTTTGAGCAAAAAAAGCGTTTAGCGTCGCAAGCATTTCCGGTTCGTGGTCAAGAGGACTCAGTAAATACGTTGCCAGCTCAATCTTGGTTTGCTCGTCTGAAATGCCGATAAAGGCGGCAATTCCCAATCGATCTAGACAGTGAACGCGGTTACGCCCATGGAAGCGGCAGCCCAGCGACAGTGCCGCACGAGCGTCTTGGTACGATTGAGCGAGTCCCTTGATTCCAGGATGGTAGCGACCGATACCAATACTAATTGAGGCACTGGTATCTACCTGCAACTGTCTTAGCAACGCCTCCGATGCCCGGTTCAGCGCTGTGAGATTTGCCCAGGAGGAATTAGATGGCGGCACATCGCCTCGATTCGCCCAATTGCCCAGGTTTTTCGTATCGCTGGCTTTAAGGACGGCTACTTCACCCTCACCAATGTAGGCGCAGATCGTATCGTTGGGTAGATGGAAGAAGCCAACGACGCTACGGATGACTAACGTTACTGCCTGCCGGATTGCCTCAATCATTTCCGGCTGATGTCGAAAATCCTCTCCCAATATATAGTCAGCAGCGTCAATTAAAATAACCGCACGGGGTGGGGACAAGTCTAGTTCCAAAAGCTTGCTGTAACGCAGGACCGTTACCTCATCATCAATCAAGCCGTGAAGTAGGTCGTAGATAAACTTATCTTTTAGCTGGTGCTGGTTAGGTAATGCATCAATCGCCGTAGTTTGATCGACGACGAGTTCTACCAGTACCTGTGCTAGGCGGGGAGAGATCACCTCGCCATTAAAGGGTTCCCCAACAATAACTTCACCTACCTGCACACCGACGGGCAAAGTTACTCTCACGTAGTTAGTTGCCTCTTTTGAGCAAATTTGGTGAAAGGACAGTCCAATGAGGTCTGGTTTACTACTGGCGATCGCCACTCCTTGCTGACCGATGACGCAGACTTGGGCACACAGCATTTCAGCCACTCTTTCCGTGACCACTTGAGCAATCCTTAATTGTGATGTAGTAGTCAACACGGCAATCTCAAAACGGCTCCTGCCTTGAGCGACCCACATTAATTCCTCATTTAGCAGCAGTCAGGTCATTATTCAAGACGCCTAGAACAGAAGCATCATTCCCACGAAAGAAGCTAGTGTAACAGCTCACTGTCAAATGCACTACATTTATACTTTTTCAATCCAAAATCTAAAATCGTTTCACCCAGTAGCGGTATGACTGACTACTTGGACTCGTGCTAAACAACTAAGGTCATTCATTGTTGGAATGCTGTTACGGAAGTAACTTTGTTGCTCCTAAGATTCAAACATTAATGGAGGGTAAGGATCAAGTATGCAACTGACAGGTAAAGTAGCGTTGATTACGGGAGCAGGATCCGGCATTGGTCAGGCGACAGCAGAATTGCTGGCAAAACAGGGTGCTAAAATTGCAGCCCTGGGACGCACAGGGCAAGAGCTAGAAAAAACTGTCGCTCAGATTCAGGGTAATGGTGGCGAAGCTCTGTCTGTAGTTGCTGATGTCTCGCAGCCGGACGAGATGCAAAAAGCAACTCAGCAGATTGTGGACAAATGGGGACGCCTCGACATTGTACTTGCCAACGCTGGTATTAATGGTACGTGGGCACCTATCGATCAGCTGACACCTGAGGAGTGGAATAGAACTTTAAATATCAACCTTACAGGTACATTTTTAACGGTTAAGTATGCCGTGCCGCATCTCAAAAAGCAAGGCGGTGCTGTGATTATTACATCTTCCGTCAATGGAACGCGCATATTTAGCAATAGCGGCGCAACAGCTTACTCCTGTTCTAAAGCGGGACAAGTTGCCTTTGCCAAAATGGTGGCTTTGGAACTTGCGAAAGATCGCATTCGTGTCAATGTTGTTTGTCCAGGGGCAATTGAAACCGAGATTGGTGATAGCACCAATAAACACGATATGGAACATGTGCAAGAACCCGTTGAGTTTCCAGAAGGAAAGATTCCGCTCACTGACGGCAAGCCAGGAACAGCGGAACAGGTGGCACAGCTGGTGCTATTTCTAGCGTCCGAAGCCTCTAGCCACATTACCGGCACTGAAGTCTGGATTGATGGGGCGGAATCACTCTTGAAAGGTTAGAGTTTGTGGTTGCGCTTCAGTGGCGAAGCGCAGCTGCGATGCTTAGAATCTGACTCCACTCGTTCTACCGCTATTAAGCTTTACCTATGCTAGATAAAACAAACTTATATGCAAGCCCTGTTGCTATTGGAGAAAATTATTAATATAGTTCTTTACAGAAGACAAAACAGGGGATGTAGTTCGAGACATACCTACTGAAAAGCACAAGTCATTAGCTATCTCATTAAGCATAGCGTCTAGGTTGAAATTGTCATTCACAAGGTGTATGGAAGGAGGACCATCATGGTAGCACTTGCTGATACTCAACGCCGGTTAACAAT
>CAXUIV010000369.1:0-5407 GCA_964250875.1 uncultured bacterium | reverse complement strand
TAGAGCTTGTTGAAGCGCATCAAGTGCGATCGCGTCCGTCGTACCGCATAAGGCACCATTGTCCCCGTTCGCATAATAAATGCCCAGTCAGAAGACTGCGCTAGCAGCAGTTCTCGTGCTGCCTGGTTAAGTGCCTTCCACTCCAGTTCATCTGCTGGTTCCCGTCGCCCTAGTTCAATCATCCGTTCTGTGGCTTTGTGGAGGTGGGGATAAACCCAGGCATTCGTCTCATTCAGCCAATACTCATGAAACCCCTTGAACCCCCAGCTTGATTGAGAGGGACGGCAGACTTGCTGAGTAGGGTTAGTGCGTAAATAGTCTGCTAGGTGCGTCATCTCATATGTGCCTTGGTCATACCAGGACTTGCGGAACAGGTAATCAATGAACCAAGGACCTTCGTACCACCAGTGACCAAATAGCTCAGCGTCATAGGGAGAAACGACAATCGGCGGTCGCTGCATCATGCCATATAGATGCTCAACCTGCCGCTCCCGGTTATACATAAAGTTCGCAGCGTGTTCCGCTGTCTTCTCCCTCGCCCAGTAGGGGTCGTAGAGAGCTTTATCTCCCAATCCTAATCCCCGGCCAGTAATCTTGTGATATTTAATACCAGTATTCTTGCGCTGGCCATTGGGCATAATGTACGGCTTGATGTACTCATATTCCGCTTCCCAGCCCAAGTCTTTGTAAAACTCTCGATATTCTGCTGCGCCGGGATAACCCACTTCCGAAGACCAGACCTGCTGAGAGGACTCTTGATCTCGACCAAAGACAGCAACACCAGTTTCAGTAAAGATAGGGGCATAGCTGCCGAAGCGGGGACGGGGGCGGGCATAGAGAATGCCATGTCCGTCAGTGAGGAAGTAGTGTAAGCCAGCATCGGCTAGCAGCCGCTCTAAACCTTCATAGTAGGCACATTCCGGCAACCAGATGCCTTTAGGCGGACGTCCAAAACTCTGCTCATAATGTTCACAGGCAACCTGAATCTGCGCCCAGACTGCCTGAGGGTACATCTTCATGAGCGGTAGGTAGCCGTGAGTTGCGCCGCAGGTGATAATTTCTAGGTTATTGCTGTCGGCGAATTGCTTGAACGCTGTCACTAAGTTGCCGTCGTAGCGTTCCCACAGTTCGCGGGCTTGGTTGAATTCAGTGAGGTAATGCTCGGCCAAGTAGCGAATATGGCCGTTATGGGTGTTATGCTCAACTTCCAGCTCGATTAGCTCTTGGAGTTTAGCAAGGTGATCGTTGTAGCGCTCTTGCAACAGCGGATCGCTCAGCATGGATACCAAGGGTGGTGTCATGCTCATGGTAATTTTAAAGTCAACGCCGTCTTGCTTTAAGCCCTCGAAGACGCGCAGCAAAGGAATGTAGGTTTCAGTGATGGCTTCATAGAGCCATTCTTCTTCTAAAACGTAGTCGCTCTCAGGATGTCGAACGAAGGGCAGGTGGGCGTGAAGCACAAGGGCGACGTAACCAATAGCCATAATGATTAAAGGAGTTTAAGTGAAAGGACAACAGATGAGGGCTGGAAAAAACTGCAAGATCGTTTAAGAATATTATGTCTAAAGGTGTACCAAGGAATTGATCCCAATGCGCGATCGCCCTCCTGATTGTCAAAGCAATATGGTTATCCTGGAGTAGAGCTTACGGTGTGCCGTGTCGATATTGTTCTGTTATCAAGAGAAGGAATTCCCAGCATGAAAAACCAATGCCTACTCGGACTCCGTCCTATAGCCTTTTCGTGTCTATTAACTAGTGCTGTGTTAGCCGCTGCACCAATTCAAGCTGTTCCGGTAGCTCAAGCACCTCAACCATCAGTTCAGCCGACTCCAGTAACCCCATTACCAGCCACACCCAACCTACCCGCCGCTGGACAACAGGCAGTACCAGTTGCCACTATCACCGCTCAAGACTTACCGGCGGGCTTCAAGGAGATTCCACCAGAGATTAAGCAGCAGATTAATGCTCGGTTAGAACCATTTAAACAGGTACTTGCCAGAGAAAACTTGCCGGTGGACAATTTTTTCGCGTTTGTCAACCAGACCAACTTCCAATTGGTCTTCGGGTTTACAGGAATGCTGCCTAACCAGCCACAGCAGGCAAAATTTGATGCTGCGGTACAGAGGTTCCAGCAACCACAAGTCTTGCAAGAGGAGATGAGCAAACTTCAGCAAAAACTTCAATCTTACCCAGCCGTCAAACTGGTGGACTACAAAACACTTCCGGATCTCAACAACAAAGTGGCCAATACTTCAACGGGATTGACGCTACAGTTTGATTTCCAGCGTCAGCCAGTGCGGGTAGACGTGGCAGGTTTTCGTCGCAACAAGACAGGGGCATTCACAGCCGTTTTATACCCTACGAAAGTAGTGCCACTGGTAGCTGTGAAAGACGTTGCCACCAAGTTAGACAGTCGTATTCTACAGCTCCCTCCTGCTGCGAGTAATTCTGGAGCAGTTGCAAGGCCATAGGTGAAAGATGGGGAGATGGGGAGAAAGAACATATATCTACATGAAACTTCCTGCATCAAGGGATTCTGCTAACAGGAACTTTGTTACCAAGCAAAGTTTTTAGTGCCTCCTTAGCCTAATCTCCCCATATCCCCCTGTGCGCGACTAAAGTGCCGACGCCACAACAGCAGGCTGGGGCCAGCGTCCAACGGCCTTTCCGATCACCCCTAGTTCCTGCATCAGGTGATCAAAACGCTCTGGGGTGAGAGATTGAGGACCATCGGATAGGGCTTTGGCTGGGTTGGGGTGAACTTCAATCATGAGAGAATCTGTCCCAGCGGCGATCGCTGCTAGTGACATTGCCGGTACATACTCCGCTTTGCCGGTGCCGTGGCTGGGGTCAATCATGATTGGTAGGTGCGTCAGCGATCGCAACACTGGTACCACCGAGAGATCCAGCGTATTTCGGGCGTACTGACGGTCGAATGTACGAATTCCTCGCTCGCACAAAATCACATTTGGATTTCCAGCCGCCAGAATGTACTCCGCCGCCATCAACCACTCCTCAATGGTGGCGGACATTCCCCGCTTTAAAAGAACTGGTCTTGGTTGCGCTCCCACTTTCTTCAACAGCGAAAAATTCTGCATATTCCGGGCACCCACCTGAACCACGTCTGCCACTTCCACAATCCCCTCCAGCTCGGCAGTGTCCATGACTTCTGTGATAATCCCTAGTCCACTAGCTGTTCGCGCCGTTGCCAGTAATTCTAGGGCACTCTCACCGTGTCCCTGGAAAGAATAGGGCGATGTCCGGGGTTTGTAGGCACCACCACGTAAGAACTTAGCTCCTGCTGCCTTGACTCGTCGTGCCGTTTCAACAATCATCTCTTCGTTTTCTACAGAGCAAGGACCAGCAACCACGACAACGGGATGATTAACACCAAAATAGACCGGACCATTGGGAGTGTCTACTATGACATCGCTCGCCTGCCCGTGGCGAAAACTTAGGCTGACTCGCTTAAACGGTTGCTCTACCCGCAGGACTTTTTCAATCCAGGGGCTAACTTCCTGAATTTGCAGTGGGTCTAGAATCGATGTCTCACCCACCAGACCCAGTACCACTGTATGCTTACCGACGATTTTTTCTGCCTTCAAACCTCTACCAAGAAACTCTTCGCTAATTCGGGCAATTTCCGCTTCTGGTGAACCGACCTTCATGACTATAATCATGTTACATTCCTAACTCAGTAATTTGCGATACTAGTGTGGTTATTCAATATTTGATTCAAATAGGAATTATGAAAAGCTCTCGCAGAGGCGCAAAGGCGCAGAGAGGAAAATAAGAAAAGGACTTCTGCCGATGATCTTGTCTTTGTACCTTCGCGCCTAACGCCTTCGGCTTCGCTTCGCTAATGCGAGAGATAAAAAATCTAGGGTCTTGGATAACGTCTCATTCCCAGTCCCTATCCTTATGCAGTGGAGTTAATAGCTAAATCTTTTTCTGCCTAGTGGAGCGCCAAGCCGATACCATGCGGCCCCAGTTTGTTCGAAACTCTTGCCAACCCAGCTTACTTCCCGATATCTCTTCATCCCAAGATGCAGAGAGAACACCATAAGTTAGCCCTAACACTCCTAAACCGAGAAAGCCCATGCTGACCAACAATACTGCGACATTAGGCAGTTTGAACCAGCCCTTGCTAACAATGACGTAGCTAACAATAAAGCTAGCCATACCCAAAAACGTTGGTACTCCACAAAACAGCGTCATGCGCCGCGCCATGCGATCGCTCACAGCTTTCGGCACTGCCATTTCTTCTTTAGTGTATGGCGGTGCCTGTTTGGGTTCATCAATTATTGAGGCGGGTGTCTTGCTCTTAGGCTTCTTAGCAGCTTGCGGTTGCTTTCCGGACTTTTTGGCAGTTTCCGGCGACTTTTGGCTGTTGTCAACCTTTTCCCGTTTTTTGCTTGGTTCAAATGGCAAGCGGTTTCGTTGAGGTTCGGCAGGCATAAGCTTATCGCCCTCTAACCACGAATGCCAAGGCGGCCAATTAAAGCTTGATACCGTGCCTTGTCTTCACTTTGCACATACGACAAGAGACTTTTGCGCTGACCGATTAGCTTTAACAGTCCGCGTCGGGACGAGTGGTCTTTCTTATTGGTTTTGAGATGTTCACTGAGCCGGTTGATCCGCTCTGTTAGCATGGCGATTTGAACATCTGCCGAGCCAGTGTCGGTTTCGTGAACTTGGTAGGAGGAGATGAGTTCTTGTTTGCGCAGTTGCGTCAGGGGCATGATGAACTTAAATAATTAGTAATTGCAGTAGTTTCCTATATTACCACTCTAACAAACACCTTAGCTGCAAGGTCAATTCAGATTACTGCTGAACACTCCGTAGAGATGTTACACGTAACGTCTCTACAGGAAGGTCCAATTTGCTCACCCCTGGTAAACAAACACCTTTGCTTCGTACTGGGGCAGGTCAATGACCAAGCCATCTTCTCCCACCTCAACCTCAGAGTTGTTAAACCAGTCACGCCACGCCCCAGTAGCTGGAAAGTGAGGCACTCGATATTCATTAATTGTGTGGTCAGAGAAGCTTGCTACAACAACGACACGACCAGCTTCATGCCAGCGTGTATAGGCTAGCACCTTGCTGTCTGGGTCTTCATGAAAGAACTCAATGTTGTCACTCGAAACGGCTGGAATTTGCTTACGCAGGGCAATTAGGCTTTTGTAGTACTCAAACAAGTCGTGATTCAAAGGTCTATCCAACAAAGGCCAAGCAATTTTCTTTGGCTGAGTTACTGTTTGGCTTTTGCGCTTATGCTCACCAAACTCTTCTCCCATCCAAAGCATTGGTACGCCCATTGCTGTTATTAACAGAGCTGCACCCAGCTTGGCTCGTCCAAACGCTGCTTCCTCAAAAATGCCGCGATCGCCTAACTCTCTAAATAGGT
>CAXUIV010000368.1:2133-5425 GCA_964250875.1 uncultured bacterium | reverse complement strand
CAGCAGGTGGATATTCACTTGAGCGTTTTAAGTTTAATTCCACCTAGCTACTTAGATATACCTTGACAATTTTTCAGTGGAGCAGCTAACACGATTCTCAACCGAGTTCCTGATGCCACTCTTTGAGAATTAGACCCGACCAAAATGCAAATCCCAGTACTGCCAATCCGATCAGCCCATCCGTCCAAATAAAGATGTGCATCTTTATGGAGAACTGAGATAAGGGTCCGTAGAAATAATGCCCCAAGCTTGCTAGACCTGTCACCGAATAAATAAGAAGGCAAATATAGGCGAGCCAGAACTTTTTGCATCTATAGAGCCAATATCCTGCAAATCCTACTGCTGTAAGCATGAGCCACGATTGATAAATCGAGGGGGCAGTAATCCAGACTGGTTGGGGATATTTTTCAATAAACAGGTAGTTATCGGTAAAGTGAATGCCCGTAGAAATGATGCTAGCAATTAATATTTTTAGCAGGGATTGATGTTTCGTCTCAAGACTCATAACGCTTCCTCAAATTGAATCTTCCTAGTTGCACACCAGCAATATATGCTGCCACCAACAGATCGAAGCTGGCACAGGTTGTTGTATACCAAGCTGGAGTAAAAGCTGCCCCCTCTCCAACCAGATGTAGCCCAATATCCCAGAGTGGATGAACCATCCAACCCAGCATTAGCCACCAGTTTGAGTAACGCAGCCCTAATGCTGCAAGTCCGCCATAAATCCCAATTCCAGCGACTTCAACCGCTATCCACGGCTGACTCGCATCTCCGCTTGCGGCAAAGCTAACGTAAATGAGGGCAGCAACAACAAGCCCAACAGCAAGGGCTAGCGATTCATGCTTTGGCCTGACTCGAATCAGAGCAAGAAACGCGATCGCACCGATAAAGCCAAGCAAGATCCAGATAGCAGTCATTAGTTAAGTTTGTTCATCGCTACTGCTGGCAAGACGTGACTGCCACAATATAAGTAAAGGCATACCGACTAACTCTAGTGCGATGAGAGCCATAAACAGTGCAGGAGGAGTTCCGACCAACACAACTGACAGTAATCTGCCTATGCCACCTAAAATAATTGCCGTTATGATGAGGCGAAATAACAGTGTTTGCTTCTCAATGGTAGGAACGATCGCATATACCATCACGCCAATTCCGGTCCAGATTGCCCCAAGAAACCGCATTTCACTGTCTAGAATAATGTTACCTGTTGTATTCTCTGAAAATGGAACGCCGAAGATATTTAAGGCACGAACACCTTGCAGCAATGTAAGTGTGCCTGTGATTAAAGGAATGGCTCCAAGAATGACTAATGTGACCTGCAAAGTTATTTTATTCATAAATAGAGAACTCATCATCTGAAGGTTTACGGCGCTTCTACCGAGGAATCGATGGGTTGATCGCCAATTGAATCCACGTAAGGCGCAAACAAAGCTCGTTCCTCCGGACGCAGTCGCCTTGGACGCATAGATTGCCGCTCGACGAACAGCCCTTTTTGTAGTCCCTCCGCTGCCAACACTCCCTGCTGATTGTAAAAGCGGAACTCCATGATGGCAGAGGCATTCTTAAGTTGAGAAATCCACATCTCCACTCGCACACGATCGCCTAGGTAAAGCGGAGATTTGTAGGTGATGCTTGTATGCACCAAAACCGGGACAAATCCCTGCTGAAAAATCTCGTGGGTTGGCATGCCAATCGCTTCCAGCAATTTCGTTCGTCCAATCTCCATCCACTGAATGTAGACGGTGTTATTCACGTGTCCGATGAAGTCAATGTGGAAGGAATACACCTCCAGCTGAAAGCAAATTTTCTCCATCCTTTATTACCTCAAGTCACCGCTCAGTGACAACGTATCATAGTCAAGGGGGTGATTTACAGATATTTTGAGAATCTGCCCTCACTGCTGCAAACCTTTGGCAGAGAGGGTAACTACTGGATTACGGCTGAAGAGTTGATTAGAGATGCATCAACCATAGATGCAGAATCCCTAGCTGACTGGATGACTGTGCTACTAGCTCGCTTCCTCAATGACTTGCAAGCACGACCCATTACGCAAGAGATTCTGCGCTGGGAGTTGCTGGAAGGTAACGAGTTAACCCAGGAACTGGCACAGGTGCGCGATCGCGTGGCGATTGAGAGCCTGGAATTTCTGAAGCAGAAGTCTTCCTTCCCACCAGACAAAGACATTCCAGCTATCAGTGCTGTTTTAATCGCCGGAATTGTTTATCTGGTTTTGCGAGCCAAAGTGAGTCATTCCTTTCTAGGCATTGATTTCAGTACACCTACAGGGTGGAGTCGAATTGAAGGCGCGATCGCGTCCTTAGTGCAGCTAACAGTTCGAGACGATGAGTGAGAGGTTAGTTAGAACAGGTTTAGTCTGATTGATGTCACATTGCGTCATTGATGCACGGGAACTCACAGGCTCTGTCATCCGGTTGCATCAACTAGCGAAAACTGGACATTTTCATGCTACAGGTGTAGTATGTAGATAATCGCTGTCAACTAAAAGACGTTCAATGACTTCTTCATCCTGCTCAAACCTCCATAGCACAACGCCTTGCCGACCCAGCAACGGCCAGGTGGCAGTTGTGCTGTTGGCGTTGGGAGAGATGTATAGACTCGTCGGCGTTAAAGTTACAGCCCATAAAGAAGAGTTAGATAGCATTACTGGCTGGTTTAATCCAGAGCGACTGACAGAGAGCGGGAGGGGCAAATCGCAACTAATCCTCCATATAAGGTAACAACCTAAGCTCTATAGCTTGTTGACTACCCCCGCTCCTGATAACCAGAAGTGGGGGTTATTTTTTTAGGAGTTTTCCAACTATGCCAACTCGCAGGCGTAACCTGTCGGTTCACCAGTTCCCTACGGAGGGAAACCCTCCTTCAGGACTGGTTCACCAACAACCGGCGGTTCTGCAAAACTCAGTGGTGGTGTTTTCCAAGAATTACCTACCGATGAGCCGAGTCAATATTAGACGGGCTGTCACCTTGCTAGTCGCCGGTCACGCAGAACCACTGGACTTCAGCAATTTTAAAGGGTGGGAGGTGCGTTCTCCCAGTGTCGTCATCCAAGTGCCAGAACATATCCGGCTAACGCTTGGCAATACTGAACGGTTGTGGAAAGTGCCACCAGTCAATCGCCGGGAAGTGCCCTTCCAGGACTTCCTTCGGTCGCTGCGGCGGGACAGTCATACCTGCCAATACTGCGGCAGCAGTAAGAACCTAACGCTGGATCATGTCATTCCTCGTTCGAAGGGAGGTTCACACACCTGGGACAACGTCGTGACTGCTTGCG
>CAXUIV010000368.1:0-2123 GCA_964250875.1 uncultured bacterium | reverse complement strand
GAACAGTGCAACTACAGCAAGGGCGATAGCAATCCGACAGAAGCAAGGATGACGCTACGCACTAAGCCCAAATCACCCGTTCACCCAGCTGTTGCTTTTGCCGAACAGTTCTGGAGGGAACAGCAAGCTGATCTCGAATAACCGCTAGATGTTAGGTCCAGAGGGCAATATCACCAAACCTGCCCTCGCTTCAAAAAAAACTTGTAGTATGCCCTTGACAGCTTTGTAACATGCTTGTAGTATAAATGTAGTGAAGCAAATACAGCCCCTCAAGGGCAGTGCATCCGAACCATGAAAACCGAATATCTGCCACTTTTTTGGGGGTATAACTCAGCGGTCTAGAGTGCCTGCCTGTCGAGCAGGAAGCCACGGGTTCAAATCCCGTTACCCCCGTGTAGCATCGTGGACGAGCAGATAAGTCGCTGTGCCTCTCAAGCACAGAGAAGCGGGTGCAACTCCCGTCGATGCTTCCAGAGGAAGATGCGCAGATGGTGTAATGGCAACATCGCGGTCTCCAAAACCGTTGTTCTAGGTTCAAGTCCTAGTCTGTGCGTTCTACTGCGTGTACTCAAAGCTGCACGTCGTAGAAACTTCAAGTCTTGGTGCCGTAGGCAAACTGGTAAAGCCGTCGATCTTTCAAGTCGATGCTTGCGGGTTCAAATCCCGTCGGCACTGCCAAGCTCGTCGATGAGCAGCAAATCAAGCACGGGTCGGCTCGCCTATCAGTGTGGGCAACTGTCTGTAAAACAGCCGCTTCTGGCGTTGCAGGTGCGACTCCTGCCCGACCTACCAATGTGACCTACCAATGTTGGAGAGTAACCCTATCAGGCGATAGGCGCTGTTTGCTAAACAGATGGAGTTTAACGCTTGTGGTTCAAGTCCACTGCTCTCCGCCTTGTGAGGACGTGGTGTAACTGGATGAACATCTCAGATTACGAACCTGAAGAGTGGGGGTTCAAGTCCCTCCGTCCTCGCTATCCCCCGGTAGCTCAGATGGTAGTAGCGCCTGTTTGTTGGCGCAGCCTGCCGTAGGCATAGCACAGGAGGTCGTCGGTTCGATGCCGACCTGGGGGGCTGCGTTGCCTTGTAGCTCAATGGCAGAGCGACCCGCTGTTAACGGGGCGGTTGTAGGTTCAAGTCCTACCAGGGCAGCCATTCATTGCAGGATGGACAATTGGCAAGTCGCCTTGACTCTGAATCAAGGAGAGGCTGGTTCGACCCCAGCTCCTGCATCCAATTTTGATGGGAAGTACGCAAATAGGCAAAGCGACTTGACTTTGAATCAGGTGTTTGAGGGTTCGATTCCTTCCTTCCCAGCCAATCATACTCCCGTAGCCCAACTGGCAGAGGCGGCTGTCTCAAAAACAGTCATGTGTGGGTTCAAATCCCACCGGGAGTACCAATTATGCTGCTGTAGCCCAATTGGAAGAGGTGCCGGTCTTAGAAACCGGAGGTTGTGGGTTCGACTCCCATCAGCAGTACCAAAGCTATCGGGGTGTAGCTCAGCTTGGTTTAGAGTTGCCGCTTTGGAAGCGGAAGGTCGTAGGTTCAAATCCTACCATCCCGACCATTTGCCCTTGTGACGGAACTGGAATACGTACTGGCTTCAGAGACCAGATTTTGTGGGTTCGACTCCCACCAAGGGTACTGATGCTCCTGTGGCGGAAGGGAAGACGCTCTAGACCGAGGATCTAGATTTTGTGGGTTCGATTCCCACCAGGAGTATCAAGCACCGAAGGCGGAAGTGACCGACGCGCGCGCACGAGTTCGCGTGTGATTAGCAGGTTTGAGTCCTGCTCGGTGTCCCAAAACTTCTGGGTGTGGCGCAGTGGGAGCGCGTCAGTTCGGGGAACTGAAGGTCGTAGGTTCAATCCCTACCACTCAGACCATTTGGGTCGTTGGCAGAGCGGATATGCAGCCGCCTTTTAAGCGGAGAGATCCAGGTTCAACCCCTGGGCGACCCACCAAATCTTTGGGCGTTTGGCAGAACGGTGATGCACCTGACTCTTAATCAGGCTGACGTAGGTTCAACTCCTACAGCGCCCACCAAAATTCAATCTTGCCCCTATGACGCAACTGGCAGACGTGTCGCACTTAAAACGCGAATCTTTGTGGGTTCGACT
>CAXUIV010000367.1:0-5428 GCA_964250875.1 uncultured bacterium | reverse complement strand
TGTCATTCTGCGCGACATCACCGAGCGCGTATCAGCAGAACAATTACTGCAACAGGCTAACGAAGAGCTAGAAATCAAAGTGGAGGGACGGACAACAAAACTTAAGCAGACCGTTAAGCAATTGCAAATGGAGATTGAGGAGCGCCAGCGAGTGGAAGAGAATCTTCGAGCAATGCAAAAACAAGTCGTGGTGCAAGAGAAGCTAGCTTCCTTAGGAAGTTTAACAGCAGGAATTGCTCATGAGATCAAAAATCCCCTGAACTTTGTCAACAATTTCTCTGCGCTCTCTGTAGACTTAACGCGAGAACTATTTGAAGCGATTGAAATTCAGAAGGAGCGATTAGAACCAGAAGCCATCGAGTCTATCACCGAGATATTAGCCGATCTCAGGCAAAATTTTGAAGAGATCGAACAGCATGGTCAAAGAGCTACCAGTATTGTTAACAGCATGCTGCTGCATTCTCGCAAAGAAAAAGGTCAGTGGGAAGCAGCAGAGTTGAATTTTTTATTAGCAGACTACGTTAATTTAGCCTATCAAAATCTTCGCTCGAAAAATACTGACTTTAATATCTCTATAGAAACAGACTATGATTATTCCATTGGGACAATAGAGGCTGTACCTCAAGACCTAGGCCGGGTTTTTCTTAACATCGTTAATAACGCTTGCTATGCCGTTTATGAAAAGAAACAGGAAATGGGGCCAGAATTTTTATCGCTGATCAGCGTGAAAACAAAAAATTTAGGTAAGCAGGTAGAGATTCGCGTCCGCGATAATGGCAAAGGCATAACTCCAGAAAGGCTAGAGAAAATTTTCCATCCTTTTTTTACAACAAAACCAGCAGGTTAAGGAACTGGTCTAGGTTTATCTACCAGTCACGATATCGTCGTTCAGCAGCACAGAGGAAAGATCGAAGTAGAAACAGAAGTGGGCAGCTATGCAGAGTTTATTATTGTCTTGCCAAAGGCCAGCTTAGAATAAGACGATTTAGTGATAAAAACAAAGTAATGTATGTCAGCCAAAATTCTAGTTGTAGATGATGAGCCATCTTTAGAATGTTTATTACGCCAGAGATTTAGAAAAAAGCTCCGAACAGAAGAATTACAGCTATTTTTCGCTTGTAACGGGGTGGAAGCTCTCAAAGTTGCAGAATTGCTCGATAGATATTGTGTTGACAGACATTAATATGCCTGTCATGGATGGTTTAGCTTTACTAGGAAAAAATTAAGGATGTACATCCAATCATTAAAACAGTTGTCATATCTGCTTATGATGATGTGGAAAATATTAGAAAGGCGATGAACTGTGGGGCATCCGATTTCCTAACGAAGCCGATAAATTTCCAAGACTTAGATATCACAATTGACAAAACATGGCGACATGTGCAACAGCTAAAAGAAAACCTGCGCTTGTAGCAGGAAAAAGAGGAGCAGTTGCAGCAATCTGAGAGTCTTGCTAGAAAACAAGCAGCTCAGCTCGAACTTACTCTAGAAAATTTGCAGCAAACTCAAGCGACTCTGATTCAATCCGAGAAAATGGCTAGCCTTGGACAGCTCGTTGCTGGTGTTGCCCATGAGGTTAACAACCCCGTCAACTTTATTCACGGCAACCTCGCCCATGTTGGTAAATACACCCAGGATCTACTCCAATTAATCAATCTGTTTCAGCAGCGCTGTTCGGTTCATGACCCTGAAATTCAAAACAGAATTGCTGAGATTGACTTTGACTTTCTCATTCAGGATCTGCCCAAAACGCTGGATTCAATGCAGGTGGGAGCAGATCGCATCCGTCAGATCGTGCTAACGTTGCGCAATTTCTCCAGACTGGACGAAGCTGAGGTCAAACTTGTCAATATCCATGAAGGGCTAGATAGTACGCTTGTGATTTTGCACCATCGCCTCAAGGCAGGACCAGAGTACTCCGGTATTCAAATCATCAAGGAATATGGCGATTTGCCGCTGGTAGAGTGCTACGCAGGACAGATGAATCAAGTGTTTATGAATATTTTAAGTAATGCGATTGATGCTTTACAGGGTGTAGGGCATGGGGAAGGGGGCATGGGGCTTAACAATGCATCCCTCCCTTCTTCGACTCCCTCCATTCACATTCGCACCCAAGTTCTGAACCGCAACTGGTTAGGAATCAGTATTAAAGATAATGGTCCGGGGATGACCGAATCCGTCAAAGCGCGGCTGTTTGACCCTTTTTTCACCACTAAACCTGTGGGTAAAGGCACTGGTCTAGGATTGTCAATTAGCTATCAGATTGTAGTTGACCGGCATGGCGGACAGTTGGAGTGTATTTTTCAACCAGGACAAGGAACAGAGTTCTGGATTGAGATTCCCGTTAGACAGCTGCGTCATGGTAGAGATCTGGGAAGTTGGGAGGGCTAAGGGACCTAAGGGAGCTGAGGTGGTTGTATACTTAAGTTATTTTATACATAAGTTTGTTTTCTATGGGTAATCACTAGGTGTATTAAATGCTAGAACCTGTCAGTGGTTAAATGTTCAGAAGTTATACGGTGCTTTGAGACTCAAAATAGGCTGTTTAATGAGCCAGACCTCTATTCAACTTCAGAACGATGCTGACTCAGCCTGTTCTAGGTGTAGATCGCAACTACCCTGCCATGCGACTGCCGCGCACCTTAAGCTCCCTCGAAACCTGGGGCTTTGGTCTCACTGGTCATGTCGGATGGATTGGCAGTGCAGCCGTTATTCATGCGGCGCTTGGGCCTGCTGCCATGTTTGTGTGGCTGCCTGGAGTGATTGTGTCAATTTTACTGATCCTACAGGTGCAGCGTCTGGGCAGACGTTGGCCAGACGTTGCGGGAGGAACACCTAACTACGCGACGCGGCTGCTGAAGCACTATCCTGGACTGGCACGCTATGTAGCGATCGGCTACTTCCTTGGCTGGGCATCAGCTCCAGCCGTATTCTCAATTCTCCTCACAGATTTGATTGAGGCAAATCTCAAACCATTAGGTATTTCGACTCCGGAGACGATCCTCAAAGTTGGATTCAGCGTTCTGGCTTACATCGTGGCGTTGAGCGGCACCCGATCCTTAGCAATCCTGCACTTATTCTGCGTTGTTCCAGCGATCATATTTGTCCTCGCTTTTTGCATTCAGGGAATGGGCTGGTTAGCTTTCTCAACCAATAGCCCTGGCTTTTTTCCCCCTGTAGAGACGTGGCAAACTACGTCTCTACATTTTGGCGAGTGGGCAAAGTGGTTTTTCATCGCCACCTACATTGTCTATGCTTGTGAAACTGCTTCCTCGTTTGTGTCTGATAGCGAACAGCCTGGTGAAACTTTGCGGTTTCTATCGGTCGCTGCTTGGTTGATGCCTCCGGTATTTCTCGGTGGTTCTTGGGTCGTGATGCGTCTGGCTATACCAGGACTGGGTGACAGCACGTTCTTGAATTTGTTAACGGCAGCTCAGCCCTTCTGGGGGCACTCAGCCTCATTTCTGGTGACGCTCCTAATCTCCTTCTCCTGCCTGCTTAATTGCGCCACCGCCGTTTCCAACTGTCCTCGTATTTTGTACCAACTTGCCCTGGACGGTCATCTGTCGCCAGTGTTCGCATTTGTGTCTCGACGGGGCGTCCTAGCACCTGCCCTCGTATTTACCTTCTGCACTAGTCTTCTTTGTCTAGTTTGGGGGGACTTATCCCAGATCTTGATGGTAACAGGTACTGGCTACCTAGTGTCCTTCATGGGATTCCACTTAGGACTGTGGCTGCGTCGAGGTAGGCCAGAGGTACTGTGGCCTTGGTGGTCACTCGGTTTCTTCATCCTGGAGGCAGTTGTTTTGGTAGTGGGAGGTTTGGCTTGGAGCTGGCAAAATCTACTGATGGGACTTTTACTTCCCGTCGCGATTTTAGCTGTTGATGCTGCTATCCGCCGCCTTTCATTGCCAATATTCCATCTTCAATGGTGGCAAGAGCGTTACCGTATCCAATCCAATCGCAAGTTCAAAGATTTTGTGGCAGCTCAGGTGGTCGTCCTGATCCTACTCGTCTGTAGCGCTACCGCAGTCGGCTGGGTTATTAGAGACAGATTTCAGCAGATCGAGCCGAATGCTAGCTACAATATCCTGGTTATTCTGCTCGTTATAGTTGCGTTTGTGGCAGTGGCGATCGCTTGCTGGACAACTTTGCCACAGATTGCCTCGATTGCCGAAGCCAGGGAGATGGCTGAGAGCCTGTTTATCACCGCTCTGGATACCGTTCCGGATACCGTGTTGGTACTAAACGAAATAGGTGTGATTCAGCAAGCAAATCCAGCTGCTGAGGCCTTGTTTGAGATGAACACTGTCAAGCTGAGCGGGCGTCATCTTCATGAATTCTTTGACAACTTGACTCTAAATCCAAATCAGTGGTTAAGTAGGAGTGAACACACACTCACCAGAGGAAAACAGGGCTTACATGTAGTTGAGGTGACGCTCTCACAGAGGTCAAATCGCAAGCTTCAAGAATACATTGTGATTTTACGCGACATCACCGAACGCAAGCAGTCTGAGTTGGCATTGCGGCAATCGGAAGAAACAGCAAGGAAGCAGGCAAATCAGCTGGCACAAACCCTGCAAGATCTACAAAAAACTCAAGCTCAGCTAATTCAAACTGAGAAAATGTCTAGCTTAGGTCAACTCGTCGCTGGTGTTGCCCATGAAATTAATAATCCAGTTAACTTCATCTATGGCAACCTTACTCACGTCGATGAATATACTCAAGATTTACTGAGTTTAATTGACCTTTACCAGCATTGCTGCACCACTGTCCATCCCCAAATTCAAGCTCGAACCGCAGAAATCGACTTTGAATTTTTAATTGAGGATTTACCCAAAACCTTGTCCTCAATGAAAGTCGGTGCGAGCCGCATCCGTGAGATCGTGCTAACTCTACGCAACTTCTCTCGACTAGACGAAGCTGAGATGAAACTAGTTAACGTTCACGATGGCATCGATAGTACGCTATTGATTCTACAGAACCGTTTAAAGGCCAAACCAGAGTGTCATGGTATTCAAATTCTTAAAGAATATGGTGATTTACCTCAGGTTGAGTGTTATGCCGGACAACTAAATCAAGTCTTTATGAATATCTTGAACAATGCTATTGATGCTTTAGATGAGTGTAACTTGAAGCGTAACTCAGATAAAATTAAGAACAACTCCAGTACAATTACAATTCGCACTCAACCTCTGGAAAGCGATAGAGTGAGAATCAGTATTAAAGATAGTGGATTGGGTATGACTGATTCCATTAAAACGCGACTATTTGATCCCTTCTTCACCACCAAACCAATAGGCACGGGTACAGGGCTAGGATTATCAATCAGCTATCAAATTGTAGTAGACAAGCACGGGGGGTGTTTAAAGTGTATTTCTGAACCGGGAAAAGGAGCAGAATTTTGGATTGAGCTTCCCCTGCGGCA
>CAXUIV010000366.1:0-5449 GCA_964250875.1 uncultured bacterium | reverse complement strand
TGATTTGCACTAACCCACTTAGCTCTCAGTTTTATTATTCAGTTCTTATTTCCATCTCAATTTTCCCTCAGATCTAACTCAGGGCGAGCCATTATTCTGGTAGTTAAGTCAAGTTCATCCAAGGATTAACACCATGAGACGCTTCATCCTCAGTGGTTTATCTGTTCTGCTATTTGCTACAGCTGCCACTCCCGTTTTGGCCTCCACCAAAGCAGCAGGCACCAAAATCGGAGCTTAATTCGGTATATGCCGGAGGCGCAAACCTCTGCGCCCCTACAATTGGCTGTAATTCACTAGATTGAGGACCGCTATATAAGTTGTGCTTAATCTTGTGATAAAAACTCCTCTACTACAGCGTAACTGTTAACGTGATAACTTTTACCTGGTAGGGAGATGAGAACAAAGTAGATGAGAGACACCACTGACAGCAACGGGTTGGAGAGAGCTGAGAATATCTTGGTTTGGGGTTCTGTTGCAGGAACCCTAGTTGCAGTTGTTGCTAAGCAAGCGGTTTATGCGACTGCTCCTATGGCTTTAGCACTGTTATTGAACTTAAATAACCGACATCGATTTGAGCAGAAGTTGGAGAATCATATCACCGCTGTTGTGTCTAAAACGACCTTCGATCCGACTTACTTCGAGCGACAGGTTGAGGAACTGAAAACCGCACTGATTGACAAGCAGCAGGCTACCTCCGAAGCTATGGATAAGCAGGAACTAGAAAAATGTAAACAGGAAATACAGGAACTGCAAAGAAAACTTTCCTCCTTGGATGCAGCACTTCAAACCAGCCAAGAGCAACAGCAGATAGAATTGAGTCAAAGTACGCAGTCAATTCAACAACAACTGTCAGCAGTTGCAGATGCAGAAACGCACTTTGACTCTAGTCACATAGAGCAACAGATACAGGAACTGCAAGCATCTGTAACCTCTTTAAATACAGAGCTTCAAACCAGCCAAGAGCAGCAGCAGATAGAATTGAGACAAAGTACGCAGTCAATTCAACAACAACTGTCAGCAGTTGCAGATGCAGAAACGCACTTTGACTCTAGTCACATAGAGCAACAGATACAGGAACTGCAAGCATCTGTAACCTCTTTGAATACAGCACTTCAAACCAGCCAAGAGCAACAGCAAATAGAATTGAGACAAATCATCGAATCAGTTCAAAAGGTATCTTCTGATCCTCCCGCACAACTGCCATTCGATCCTAGTTATTTAGAGCAAGAAAATCGAGAGATCAAAGCAGAAATTCAATTTATAAAGCAAAAACTACAAGAGTTCCAAGCCTCTTCTCAGGAATTCAACTCCGAAGTTGCCGCACCATCACAATCGTCTGAGAATATTACACAGCCCCAGCAAATGAGCGAGCTAAAGCAAGAGACTGACGTAGTACCTCGTTTGGAGACTGAAGTAGACATAAATAAGTTTGTAGCTCATTTCAGAGGAACTGATGTAGCTCGTTCGAGAGGAACTGAATTGGAAAATAGGAAAAGACTCAGTGTAGAAGCGCTAATGGCAATGGCTAGATCTAACGGTATTGGCGAAGAATTTCAACAGGTACTGGAAGTAGCCAAGAGATACAAGCTTGGCTTGATCTCCATACATACTAAACTGATGTTTACGATCACAAATGACCTTGTATCTACCGTACCTAGCAATTACTCCCGCTGCCTGTTCATCGTTTCGGCGCAGCCTACTGATGCGGGAGAAGTGCAAATATGGGTGTCACCGAGGGCGATCACTGAATTCTACCCAGCAGCGAAAGAGACTGTCACATTTGGTTTGGGAGATTTTGATGGGTGGCGCGAGATGAACAAAGCAGAGGTAGAGGAATTTGTTGCTAGTTTGAATCGACTGTTTGCAGTTGTGAGTACAAACTCGGTATACTAACTCGTAAACGCACTCAGAGTATAAATACTTAAAGACTGGAACCTGATCCTATCAGTCTTTCACCCAGGTCTTAAAAATTCATACAATTTGTGAACTTGCAAAGGTGAGTGTACCCTGGGCAACCTCCAATCAGTTCAAGTTTGCCTTCCAGTCGGTCATAAGGCAATGATTCAGATAATTCTTCTGGGTGGGGTACAAGAACTACCGCCTAGAACTGAAGTGCTATTCTTTTTCATTGTAACGCTTGTAAGGTGCTTCAGATATAAATTTCAGAAATTGTTCAACCGTTTTATTATACGATTAGGTTGGATTATCGGCGAAATCCGAGCAAATTGTTCAGCCATCTTCTTACGCTCTTTAAAAACTGAACGAGAAAATGAGCATTCTAGTTATCGAAGTTGTTCAACCGTTTTATTACTCCACAACTTCAAGCCCTTCACTGAACTGCATTAACCGTTCTGCATCATCCAAACAAGAAAGCCCAAAATTTGCTCAACTGGAGGAAGCGGGTAATCTGTCAGGTCGATTGACACACATTGTTCTTCTAGCTTGAGAAACCGCCAAACCGTACCGCTACTCACTGCGCCGTAAATTGTAGAAATCGGTTGCTGCTTTTGTTGGTTAAAGCGTTGGGCGGCTACCATCTCTGCCAAACATTGCCCAAGTGCTGGTTTGAGGTCTTCTTTCTTCGCTTCTACCAAAACAATCACAGGGGCTTTAATAAACAATTGTTCCGGGGAACGACTCAGCAAAAAGTCTACGTATCCCGTTAGATCGACATCTGGCTGTACATTGAATTCTTCCCCAGAGAATACACTAATTTGTCCGTGGAGTTGGCGCTTCACTTCCAATAAAACTGGATTAATGATGCCCTCAGAACGGGCCTTCTCGCTACTAACTGCGATCGCCCAAGGCACTGTCTCCCTCAGCGTATCTCTGAGTAAAGAACTTGGATCGACTGGAGAGATCTCTGGCAGAAAGCGATCGCCTTCCACGATCATAAGTTGAAAATCGTCTACCGCTTTACTAAGGGTAAACTTACTATAAGGCATATTCCAAGCCGTTTCTCAATTTGAAAGAACTCCAAAACCCACGTCGGCACAGGAGAATTTGATTATAGTCCCAATTCCTTTGCATGATATATCTTCTCGATACCAACCACTGTAGCTACGTCATACTCGGCAGTGTTCAAATCCTCAATTGCCTCCCAATCTTACAGTAAGCTAGATAGCCTTGACCTTGCATCTCATGTATGCTTGAAACGAAGCCAGCTCGGAAAAAATGACAACGCTGCTCATTCAAACTCAAAGCGTTCCCCTGACGGTCAATCTACCTACGATTGAGCCGATGACGCACGAGCAATTCTACGAATTCTGTCAAGTCAACCAGGATTTACGAATTGAGCGTACCGCTACTGGGAAAGTCATCATCATGCCACCTGCCTTTTCAGACACAGGCAATCGCAACTTTAACATTGCCGCCCAGCTTTGGAACTGGACAGAGCAAGATGGTACAGGAATAGGTTTCGACTCTAGCACGGGTTTTACTCTGCCCAACGGAGCCACGCGATCACCTGATGCTTCCTGGATTAAGCTTGCTCGCTGGAACACCCTAACAGAAGAGCAAAAAGCTTCATTTGCGCCAATTTGCCCAGATTTCGTGATTGAACTACGGTCTTCTAGCGATACCCTGAGCAGCTTGCAAGCCAAAATGCAGGAGTATATCGACAATGGCGCACTGCTGGGTTTACTAATTGATCGCAAGAGCCGAGAAGTTTACATCTACCGTCCCAATCAAAAACCTGGGATTTTAGATGCTCCAGAATCCGTCAGTGCCGCTCCAGAATTACCAGGATTCGTCTTACGGATGGGAAAGATTTGGTGACTTGTCTGAGGTTTAAATGGCAGCGTAAATCGGACCTCAATAGCAGAATGTTCAGACATCAATTCCATCCCATAATTCAGAGATGGGAAGGGTTTACCCTGCTTTTGCTTGGCGAAGTGAGTCCCTCAAACTTGCCAGAATTTGTTCCTTAGGTTCTGCTTCATCAATTTGCCTAAGCTCATCTGCATGCGCCTGCCACGATTTCAGAGGATCTTCCCAAACTTCTAGAGGTACTAATACGCCTGTTGCTTCTCCATGAGCATTGGTGACATATTGCACCAGACTGCGAATATCTGCAATTGTCATTTGGCTATCCCTACCGCTACACGAACATAGTAGCAGGCGCTGTAACTGGCTCTCTACGGAGGGCAATATATTTGGAAGCAAGGGAACCAAGAGGAATGAGTTAGCATTGAGCTAGATAGCCGTCGATTAACCAAGACTATGACTACAAACAGCAACGCTAGCAAGCATGAGCGTCATTAGCAGTAACACTGATCGCCTTGGAATTGCGGTCGCTCATAGTCAAGAGAAAGCAACTTAGCAAATTCTCTCCAGCTCCAATTTGGTCTCTAGATGCAAGACGGCTTGGAATGGAATGCATTTGGAGTATCACTATAGTTTGCTCATCCTGAACCACTACTCTATCAGCTTGGACTTCGCTTAAAAAGGCTGTGCAAGCTGATGCTGTTGATAGCAAATTTCATGCCCAACACTAGGTGTAGCTCTCACCGCACATTTGCTACATGCATTACACAGCTCAACTCGAACTCACGGCTGGAGCGCCAGAAGTCACGCCTCTAATTCCGATTGCGGGTAAGGGCTGGTCTTAGTAACGAAAGGTATAAGATAAGTGGAGGCATAAACCCACTACCAACCCAGCACGATCAAGGCGTCATGTTGGACCTTGGATCTATGGTCTCTCCCTCTCCAAATGACATATCCCAATTACAGCGATCGCTTCCAGAAAAGCGTGTATCTCTCCATGTCGATTGGGATGGCTACCAAACAATCCGTAGAACTTTAGGTGAAAATCGCTCGGCTCATCTAAGCTACTGCAATGGCGTTCTGGAGATTATGACTCCATCAGAAGAACACGAAAATTTCAGTGGGCTGGTTGGGCAATTCATTGAGATTTTGACTGAAGAGTTAAATCTCAACATCAAAAGCATGGAATCCACCACCCTTGATCGACCTGGACTAAAAGCGGGGGCTGAACCTGATCAGGGCTACTACATTGCCAATGAGCCTCTGGTGCGAGGTAGAACCGTTGATCTCAACCTCGATCCACCGCCGGATTTGGTTGTAGAAGTTGACATTACCCACACCGACATCGACAAAAATGCTCTTTACGCAAAGTTAGGAGTGCCTGAATTCTGGCGCTACAACGGCAGAATCTTGAAGATTTATGAGCTTCACAACGGTCAATATCAAGAAGTACAGATGAGTCCCACATTTCCTGGTGTTCCCAGAGAGCAGCTTTACGAGTTCCTGAGGAATTGTGCCCAACAAGGAGAAACCCAGGCAAAGCGAGACTTGAGGGTGTGGATTCGCACCGCTACCCTTAAACAAGGTGAAATTCCCTAAGTGCTGGGAGGAAGTTATGATTTTCATGATTAGAGCGACTGAGCTTAATCAAGGCAAATCGTTGATCAGGAGTTAAGCTAGCCCA
>CAXUIV010000365.1:0-5458 GCA_964250875.1 uncultured bacterium | reverse complement strand
TAAAGAGCGCTCTCCAGTGGAGAGCGTTTTTTTCTTAGGCATGGAGGATGGCGATCGCCTTCAGCAGTTAGCGGCGAAATCAGCTTAAGTAAGTGAAGAAATAAAGTAAGCCCCCCGATAAACTACCAAATATCAGCAGGCTCACAGCTCCAAATAATAGTAACCACTGCCTGGTTCTCTTAATTATTTCCTCAAATCTCTGGAACGAAGTTTCGAACATCTCCCACTCTGACGTACTAACATCATCAAGACTCCTCGTTTCTAGGGTGGTGAGAAACTTGTTGATCTCACTCCAGTAAGGCTCAACAAAAGGCTTCATCCAAGGTTTTTGCTTTAACAACTTTCTACTAGCTTCCAATTTCTTGAGATCGCGATTTCTCATTATTTTCAATCCAAAATTCAAAATCTAAAATTCAAAATGGTATTACACTCCCCAAACTCTAATCGTCTGATCCCGGCTACTGCTGACAATCTTTTGTCCATCTGATCTGATGGCAACAGCAGTCACACTATCCTCATGTGCCTCCAGGCTATGGATCTGCGTTCCCGTACCCAGATACCACAGGCGGATGGTCTCATCTCGGCTGGCACTAACTAGGGTTTGTCCATCAGCACTAATAGAGACAGAATTTACCTCACCCCAATGCCCAGTCAGAGTACTCAACAATTCTCCAGTCTGGAGATGCCACAGCTTAATTGTTTTATCCTGACTACCACTGGCTAGAATCTGACTATTAGAACTGATAGCAGTTGCCCTTACCCAATCGTCATGTCCAGTCAGTGTGAAGGCTACTTCAGGTTTAGCGGTGTTTAATGACCACAGCTTGATGTTGAAGTCAGCGCTGCCACTAACTAATGTCTTACCATCAGGACTGATGGCGACAGATTTGACTGCATCTGCATGTCCAGTTAGAGTATGAATCAACTTTCCAGTTTGGAGATTCCATAACTTGATAGTACAGTCCTCGCTAGCACTGGCAAGGATGTGGCCATCGGGACTGATAGCAACAGAGTTAACCTCAGCCTCATGTCCAGTGAGAGTATACAGCAGTCCACTGCCCACGCTGCGATTTATTGAGTTAATCCTTTGGGGCACAAGCGGGACATTTGCCTGACTTGTCGTGTTTAGATTCCATACTTTAATCGTGCGGTCCCAACTACCGCTAGCAAGCAGTCCTTCAGAACTGATAGCAAGGGCATAAATTGAGCCTGCGTGTCCACTAAGGGTGCAAAGCAATTTACCAGAGTGCAGCGATCGCACTTTAATATTTCTGTCACTACCGGCACTAATGAGACGCCCATCTAGACTGATGAGGACAGCATAAGTGGTGGAATAAACTGTGGGATATTTGTAGAGACACTGAAACAGTTGGTAGGGGTTGTAATCCTGTAGAGCCTGTTTCAATGGCTCACGTTGCTTCAACAGTGGCTGATCGGGATCATGCAGCAGCAAGTATGCAGTTTGTCTCACTTGCCACGAGCCATCTTTCAGCGCCCAGACCAATAAGTCTTTGCCTGCCTGACCATAATTGAGTGTCTCTTTTACAGCGGCAACTCGTTGCCCAACAACTGGACTCAGCAAGCGGCGCTTAACTCCTGAAAGTCCTCCTAAAACCGCAGCGTTGGCTGGAATTGATGTTTGCCCACCGAGAACTGCATCATAAATTGTCGGTTGGTTAGGATGCTGTGCCATAGTGTTTTGCGGGTATTGCTATTTGAATTATCACTCGTGACACGTCATCGCGCCCTTCTGCCATGCGATTATTGAACTGCATTATCAGTAGAAGGAGTTGTAATGCTAGCATCAATCTTAATCATTGCCCATAGGGGAGCCTCAGGCTTAGTAGAGTTTGAGAACACCCTAGAATCTTTCGAGAAAGCGATTGCTTTAGGTGTACCGCTAGTGGAGTTCGACGTCAGAAAGACCAAGGACAACTTCTTTGTTTGTCATCACGACGACTCACTATATGGTGTGCAACTAGCAGATTATTCTTATCATAAAATTTTAGAGATGTCTAAAAGCAATGGCTTTGATATTCCTCTACTGGAAGATGTCATAATTTTATGTAAAGGCAGGATAAAGCTTGATATAGAGCTTAAAGAAACCGGGTATGAATTGGCAGTTTTAAACCTGGTTAAAAATTATTTAAATTATCCAGATTATGTCATGAAATCTTTTAATGACTCTTCAATCAAAGCTATTAAAAGAGCAGACAAAAATGTGACAACAGGACTTTTATTGGGAAGAGACAGGCCGAAAAACCTTATCTTTACTCGTTTATCAGAACTATTTCCAGAATACAGATTACTTCGAACTAAAGCAGATTTTGTTTCTCCCCACTATCGCCTATTAACACTAGGCTTCTCTTGGAGAATGAAATGCATGAAAAAAGATATTTATGTTTGGACAGTCAACGACGCCAAGTTAATGATGCAAGTAGCGAAGCAGGGGATATTCGCATTAATTACAGATAGACCTGATTTGGCCTTAACTCTATTAACCGAAGGAGAACGGCAACAATACTGAGAGTGGCTATCCGTTGCTGACCATCAGTGACGGTAAATTCCCTTTCAGGAGTACCGCTTTGCAGGACAATCGCTCCCATGTAGTGACTGGCAGCGGGGTTAGTGTGAAGCGTTGAGATATCCTGCCAGAGGTCTTCCCAGTTCTCTTTTGTCCAGGAATAATCACGCTGGAGGGGCGGCACCCGATAGATCTTGCCATTGCTGATCAAGTCACCGAAGCTGGTGGTGCGCGTGTCCAATAAGTTAATACGAGCCATGGCGGATAGAGTTCCTGTTCTAAACTAGCTTAGCGATCGCCCCTCGATCCACCAACAGCTTTGCGGTCAGTAAATCCCTCACCGTTGCTAGCAATACCCGTTGCTCATTCACTTCAAACGCCACTTCAATGCGGTCTACCCCCGTTTGCCCTAATGGATCGAGATGGGCTACGCAAACAGATGTTGCCTGCAACGTCTCTACAAGAGGACGAAATTCTGCCTGCTTATTCAACCAGCTACTCGTCATTCGACCCTTAGCATCATAACTAACTTCCGCCTGTGCGACTTCCGCCACTTCCCCAACATCCAAACGGATCTCTCGCTGCCCCTCTGTTGCTACTTGCAGCATCAGCGATTCCTCTCTGACACAGGGGTATTTCGTACCCTTGTCAAACAGAGGAAAGTAGGAATAATCTCTAGTGTGGGTTTCCCAAAGGCGAATAGCGTAACGATGCCGCAGATAATCCTCCACCTCCACCTGCCCCAAAGCTAAAGCTCCACGGGCTACAGCGTCAAACGGCTTGTCTAACTTCACCCGTTGCCGCCCGAAGTAGGAAGTCACTAACTGCTGCACAGCCGGAATCTGACAACTGCCACCGACAAGCAGCACCTGTTCAATTGCCGCTTTGCCGATACCTTTGCTTTGGGCCATTCCCAGCAGTTCATCCAAGGCTTGCCGGATTTGCTCCAGCGCCTGTCTAGTTTCTAAAATGTCCTCTAACTCTTCTCGACTTAACTGCAACTCATGGGACATAAAGTTCTCGTCATCAAACCAACTCTCCTTGGCTTCAGATACGGTCGAGAGCTTAATTTTCAGCTTTTCAGCCATCTCTAATAAATTCAGCCAACCTACCCCCTCCACCTCTGAGCGTGAGGAACCAATTTGCTGAAGATGATGCTCGACAATCCAACTGTCAATATCTACTCCACCTACATAAGCATCCGACTTAGCCAACACCTCCGCCCGCAATACCTGCTGTCCACCACTGCCTGCCACAGTGCGCACCAGACTCAAATCCAGAGTACCGCCACCAAAATCTATCACCAGTACTACAGAACCAGAGTGCTGTACCGCATAGCCCAGAGCAGCTGCTGTGGATTCATCGACCAAACGAACGCTGACGTTAAGCTGAGCAGCAAAGTCTCGGAACCAGTTAAGATACCGCTCAAAAGCTCCCACCGGCACCGTAAAAATGACCTGAGTTGGTGACAGGTGAGACAACTGCTGCCAAATCGTCTGGAGAAACCGTTCCGACACGATTTCAGGTGTGTAGGCGCTGCCATCGATCTGACGAGGCGGCGGCTGATACTCGGCGGCTAGGTCACGCTTGAAAGCTTGGAATAATCGCTGCGGCTGAGCAAACCCCAATCGCTCTTGTCGCACTCGTTCACCCACCACCAATCGACCGTCTTCCTTAACAAACACCAGACTAGGTACCATGTTTACCTGCCCTGATGCTGTTTCAAAACGACGTGAGAAATGCTCAAACTTGAGCGTCCGTGGCATCTGCGTCACCGGGTCTTGAGTACAAACCACAGTGTTGCTGGTACCAAAGTCAATCGCCACCACAGTCACTTTGCGCCTCCTGGTAGAGTCCTGCTGACTTTGGCCGGACAGAGAATGCGATCGCCATCCCGATACCCCACAAACCGGACATAAACCAACTCCCCTTCTTGAATATCACCATCCGGTTGATGGAGTTGAGGATTGTACGCTACTTGCTCCCAAGCTGAACCAATCGGTTTATAGTTCCAACTCTCTAGGAGATTGTCCAAAGGAGTAAACACAGACATCAGGTTTTTTGCAGGCAGATCGGGCTTTAACTGCACCATCTGGAGAACGCTTGGATAGTTAGTCAACAGTGGCTGTAATTCTCGAAATATCTCTGACCGTAACTCGGCAGTTAACTGAGTGCTTTGTTGCTGCAACTCGTCGCGCAGCCGTAAGCCCTCCCGTCGCAGGGCGTCGATTTGAAGCAGGCGATCGCTCAGCACGTCGTTCTGAAGATCAGTATTCGCTTCATCAGAGGCAGACCTGCTGTAGCACCAGACAACAATGCCTCCGATAATGAGGAGGCTGCTGCCCAAAAGCAGCGATAAGACAGACATCAGCGATATCTAAGTAGTTTGTTAAGAAATTTAAACACCAGTCTTTTACCCATGCCCTATGCCCAACCTTAACAAGTCATCGTTCATCTTCACCCTACTTACCTTTGAGAAAGAGACTGTGTTTCTTCGACGACCTGGTTTTCTTCCCCTTCATAGTATTCTGGCAATAACTCCTGAGACGCAACTTCCCCTAGTACCTGCTCGATGCCGGAAGTTGTAGCGGTACAGCCGGTACCAGAAGCATTAATGACTGTCTCAGTAATCTTTCCGTCTTTGCCAATTCGATACTCAACCTGGTGATACTCAGCCATGAGAATTGCTTGGATAGTTTTTGGATAGTTAAGCGTCCTTGGTCATTCTACAAAAATTGCCAGTGAGTGAGCTGCCAATCTTGACCCGCAACCGCAATAGCTGCCACATAATCGGTTGCAGGCTTCAACTCTCGGAGAATCCAGTCTTGATGTATGTCTCCTGGAATCCTCAGCAGCGCTGCTGTCGGAGTCAGCGCCACCTCAATGCGTTCTAGCTGAGACAGTCCGTCTCCAGTTGCCTTTAAATAAGCCTCT
>CAXUIV010000364.1:0-5460 GCA_964250875.1 uncultured bacterium | reverse complement strand
AACGGACTCTGGAGGTTTTTGAATGCAACCGAACTTTGAGAAAATGACCAATGCTGAACTCAGAGCTTATGCAGTGGCCCATCGGGAGGATGTTGAGCCTTTGCGGGTTTTGTATCGTCGCCGGACTCCTGATTCAGAAGCAATCTGGTTTCATCCTCCAAAAGATAAGGAAGAGGAACAGCAGCAATTTGACATATTCAAGCGTATGGTTGAGCAAATCGAAGTCAGGAGATCCGGCGACTGCTAGTCCCCAAGCTTAGGCGGCTGACCGCTTGCATCTTTTTGCTGTTGATAGCGCTCTTTAAACTGGCGCTGCTGTTGCTTGTGATCAACAATCGGGGCTGGGTAGCCGAGCGCGTCACGCTCCTCTAAAGGAATATCGCCACTAACCAGAAACTGCGGCTCGACAGACCGCAACTCTGGCAGCCATTGTTGAATATACTCCCCCTCTGGGTCAAATTTTTTACCTTGACTGGCAGGATTAAAAATCCGGACAGGTTTAGGATCCATACCGCTGGAAGCACTCCATTGCCAGCCACCGTTGTTAGATGAGAGGTCGCCATCAATCAACTTTTGGGAGAAATATTTTTCTCCCAACTGAGGATTAAGCAGCAAGTCTTTGGTGAAGAAACTAGCGACAATCATTCGGCAGCGATTGTGCATCCAGCCAATTTCATTCATCTGACGCATGGCAGCATCGACAATAGGATAACCAGTTCTGCCCTCACACCAAGCTTGGAAATACTCCTCGTTGGTTTCCCAGGGAAAGTTTTTCAGAGTTTCGCGAAAAGCACCCTCTGCTAACTCTGGAAACCAATACATCGCGTGCTGATAAAACTCCCGCCACGCAAGTTCCTGTTGCCAAGCGCGAATGCTGTCTGTGACTTCATCACTGCGGCTGTTTTCCATAGCAGCTATCGTGGCAGCCCAAACAGTGCGAACGCCAATCACACCAAACTTCAGTGCCGCACTCAACTGAGACGTGCCGTTTACTGCTGGGTAGTTGCGCTGTTCTCTGTATTCATTAATAGCGCGATCGCTAAACTCCTCCAGCCGTTCCTGTGCTGCCGCTTCTCCTGGTGCAATCACAAGTTCTCCGTCCCAGTTGAAACCCAAGTCCTTGGCAGTGGGGAGTTCAACTGCCCCAGTAGCGATCGCTGCTTCCTGCTCCGCTGCTGTTAGTCCTGTCACGTTGTGTAGTGACTCAGCTGGCTTCGCCTTGGGTTGCTGTAGCCAATTGCGCCAGAAGGGGGTGTAAACCGTGTAGGGCTGTTTGGCACCAGAGCGAATGTCCTCTGGGGCATGCAGCAGTTGATCCCAGTTGTTGTGTACCTCAACACCCTTCGCTTTCAGGGCATCTGTAACCGCTCGATCTCGTTCTTGGGAATAAGGTTCCACGTCCCAGTTCCAGAAAACCGCCTTGGCACCGAGTGTAGCCGCCAGCGCTGGAATTCCTTGACGGGGATCGGCATGCAGCACCAGCAACTGGCTACCGGCTTGGGCATAGCTTTGCTGGAGTGACTGTAAACTGCCGATCATGTAGGTGACTCTGACTGCTGCAATGTCATCCCGTTTCAGCAGGGTGGGATCGAGGCAGAACACTCCCACGACTTTCTGACTCTGCTGCTGGGCGGCAGCGAGTCCCACGTTATCAGAGATGCGTAAATCGCGACGATGCCAGAAGAGGATTAGGTCAGACATTCCTGCAAAAAGGGACGGGCTAGAAGAAAGCTGGCAATAGACTTGGCGTCTACTGCTTCACCTTCCAGGATAGCTTGCTCCAATTCTTGAGGAGTTAGTAAAACTGTCTGTATATCCTCATCAGCGTCTTGACTGGGGGGTGTTTCTAGGCGCTCCAAATCTTGAGCGAGAAAAGCGTAGATGATCTCGTCGGAATAGCCAGGGGCGAGGAAAAACTCTCCCAGCTTGCGCCATTTATGGGCGCGATAGCCAGTTTCTTCCTCAATCTCTCGTCCAATGGTCTCTGCTGGATTTTCACTCTGCTCCAGGGTGCCTGCGGGAAATTCTAGAAGACGTCCTTGAACAGCAAAGCGGTACTGCCGTACAAGTACAAGTTTGCCTTCAGGTGTGACTGGTACAGCTAGAGCGCCGCCCGGATGACGGATACATTCCCAGTCTCCTTCCGCCCCGTTGGGTAAACGGAGGCGGTTGACATCAAAATCAAATTTGCGTCCTCGGTAAAGCAGACGCTGTTTGAGTAGCTGTGGCGGTTCTCGACCTAGTGCCATAGGTAATTTTGCTCACGCAAGGACGCGAAGACGCAAAGGTAATAAAGGTTAGGTTGATTCGGTATCTGTTAACTGATGAACTGCTGAACAGTCTACCGCCTGGAGGAGTTCGGTGATCGTTTTCCTGGATACTGGTTCTACCCAGTTTGGGGCAATTTCTGCTAGGGGCACTAGGACAAAGGCTCGCTCTCGCATGCGGGGATGGGGCAGTTGGAGAGTGGGGGTGTTTAAGATGAGATCGGCGTACAGCAGCAGGTCAAGGTCGAGCGATCGCGGACCCCAACGTGCTTGGCGAACGCGACCAAATTTGGCCTCTATTCCCAGAAGTGTCTCCAACAACATCTGAGGACTCAGTTGAACGTGTAGCAGGACACAACCGTTAATATAATCTGGCTGGGGGGGGCCTACGGCTTGAGTTTGATACCAGCTAGACTGAGCTTGCAAAGCTATTCCAGGTGTACTGCTTAGAGTTTTTATGGCAGCTTCTAGAACGGTACGGGAAGGTCCCTGGTTACTGCCTAGGGCGATCGCGCTGGGAGTATCACTGAGGGCATCACTGGGTCGAAAAGTCACAAGATTAACTTCTTATTTGAAAGTTTAGATGTTTCTGCTAAGACCTTAAGTCCAAACAGGCTTTAAAATAAGCGAGAATAACAGCGATGACTGGCTGGGTCTGAAGTGGTGAGAGTGAGGAGCTGACGTGGCAAAGTTTACTCCCAGGTTCAATGACGATCCATCGACTAAATCGACTGAGTTGAATGACTCTGAGGTGGGGGAGAATGTGGGATTGACGGCTGATGATGCCTCTGGGCAGCAGGAGTCGCCAGCGCCGCTATCTAACACCTCTGGTCGCAAACCTCTGCATCGTCGTTACTGGTTTTGGTTATGTTTATTGGGTGTCCTTGGTGGTGGAACGACGATAATAATCACAATTTGGTCCAGTTGGCAGGCTTTAGAACGGAGTCTACCGGATACAGCAGATATTTCTGCATACGTCCGGGACAAGACAATTACCATCAAGGCTGCTGACGGTACGATCCTACAGCAGGAGGGGCCAGCGACTCGAGAGCAACTGAAGTTTGAGCAAGTGCCTCATCGGCTCGTTCAGGCTTTTATTGCCTCAGAAGACCGTCGGTTTTACCAACACCACGGAGTTGATTTCCAAGGCATTTTCCGGGCTACTCTTTCCAACATTCATGCGAAGGGCGTAGTGGAAGGGGCTAGTACGATTACGCAGCAGCTGGCACGGCTGGTTTTTCTTAACCAGGAACGAACTGTCTGGCGCAAAGTGAGGGAAATGGCTCTGGCGCAGAAGATTGAGCAGAAGTTAAGCAAAAAGCAGATTCTTGAGCGCTACCTCAACTTGGTGTATCTCGGCTCAGGAGCCTACGGCGTCGCTGATGCTTCCTGGGTGTACTTCAGTAAATCTATAGATCAACTCTCACTACCGGAGATGGCAACCATCGCCGGTTTGGCACCCGCGCCGAGTTCCTACTCGCCTGTTGTCGATCCAGAAGCAGCCAAAGAGCGGCGGAATTTGGTGTTGCAGCGCATGCATGAAGATGGGTACATCACAGCGGAGCAGACAGCGGCAGCAACGAAAGCGCCGCTTAAGATCAAGCCCAGCCCACCCAAGCGTCTCCAGGTGGAGGCTGCATATTTTACGACCTACATTCAGCAAGAATTGCCGAAATACGTGAAGCCAGAAGTGCTAGAGGCTGGTGGCTTGACGGTAGAGACAACCGTCAACCGGACCTGGCAAAAGTCAGCAGAAAAGGCAGTCAAAGAAGCAATTGCAGATGGCAGGGGAGAAAACTTTAAGCAAGCTGCCTTAGTAGCAATCGATCCAAGCAATGGTGAGGTTAGGGCACTAGTGGGTGGTGACGATTACAGCAAAAATCAGTTTAATCATGCCACCCAAGCCCAGCGTCAACCAGGTTCGACGTTTAAGGGGTTTGTGTATACAACGGCGATCGCGACCGGCAAGTCCCCGTATGATAGCTACGAGGATGCACCCTTTACGGTGGATGGTTATGAACCTAAAAACTTTAGCGAAAAGTTTAGGGGCTGGATTGACATGCGGGATGCCCTCACCTACTCCATTAATATGGTTGCTGTCAAAGTATTAATCGATGTAGGCTTTGAACCGACAATCAAACTCGCCCACCAAATGGGTATAAAATCTACCCTTGGACCTACTTACTCCCTTGCCTTGGGTGGCTACGAGGTCAACTTGCTAGAGCTGACGAGTGCTTATGGCACCCTGGCTGACCAAGGACTTCATGCTGAAGTTCACGGCATTCGCCGCATCACCGACCATCGGGGGAAAGTCGTCTATGAGGCTAAGTATAAGCCCAAGCGAGTTTTAGATAAAAACAGTGCCGCGATTATGACCTGGATGCTACGAAATGTGGTAAATGAGGGTACTGGTCGGGCCGCGCAGTTAGACCGCCCCGTTGCTGGTAAAACAGGTACTTCGGATGAAGCGCGTGACCTCTGGTTCATTGGATACGTTCCCCAACTGGTAGCTGGCGTTTGGTTGGGTAATGACAATAATGAACCCACCTGGGGTCACAGCGGCACTGCTGCATATACATGGCATGAATTTATGGCGAAAGCAATAGCAGGCATGCCTACGAAGCCGTTCCCTAACTTACCCAACTTAGAGAGGCGAAAGGGCAGCATCAAGGCGCAGCCAGTGAGGCCGAAACGAATTGTCTTCGGCAAGATAGATTCTGAAGGGCATAAGATCGACCCTGACCAGTCAGCAAGTAAAGAGAATAGCGACAATAGCGACCAAACCTCCACTGGCGGTTCCAGGCGGCATGACTACCAACAACCTGAACCACCAAGAAGGCGGCATTACTACAGCGAGACATCATCGGAGGAACGGCCTAAGCGTCGGCATAGAACTGCTGAATCCATACCGCCAACTGATGCACCACCAACTCAGAACCCACCAAGGGCTGAACCTAGTGCCCCTGCTGCCTCAGACCCAGGGTCGGCGGCACCTGCCAACTAGGAGTAGTCACCGACTCAGCACTACCCCGGACTTGGGATTATCCCCGGAATCGAACTTGCGGGGTATTGCCAGTGGCATTCTGCTTTTATATTGTTCTAAGATGTAGTGTTAAACGATAGAGGGAACTATAACCATGGCTCTATTGATGCAAACAGCAGCAGATGCAGTGGTAAATGCGCCTCATTTTCC
>CAXUIV010000363.1:0-5465 GCA_964250875.1 uncultured bacterium | reverse complement strand
CAGTAGCAATGGGTATCACTGCTTTTTCTGCCTTGTTGCTACCGTCAGGAATGCAGTCAGCAGAACCCTTAGTGCCTGCGCTGAAGTCTAATTGGCTAATGATGCACGTTAGCGTCATGATGCTGAGCTATGCCGCTTTGATGGTGGGGGCTTTACTGGCGATCGCCTTTCTTGTTGTGACTCGCGCTTCACGGGTTGAGCTGCGGGGCAGTTCGGTGGGAACTGGAGGCTATCGTACCAATAACTACCGCCTACATCGTGTCATCACACCGCAATCACACTCGACCAGCGTGGAACCATCAGCGATGGCTCGACTGGTTGAGAACAACGGCAACGCTAGCACTGCCGTTCTCGATTTAGCAACGGTCAAGTCTGAAGGAATGCTGGGATCATCCCCCTTACAGGAACCTCTATCTCCTCAACGTCTAAGCCTAGCTGAAACATTGGATAATATCAGTTATCGAGTTATTGGTCTAGGATTTCCCCTCCTGACGATTGGTATTATTGCTGGGGCCGTCTGGGCTAATGAAGCCTGGGGTTCCTACTGGAGTTGGGACCCGAAAGAAACCTGGGCCTTGATTACCTGGCTAGTCTTTGCTGCCTATCTCCATGCCCGGATTACTCGTGGCTGGCAGGGGCGGCGGCCAGCCATTTTGGCGGCGTCTGGGTTCGTTGTTGTCTGGATTTGCTACCTCGGTGTCAATCTATTGGGGAAAGGGTTACATTCCTACGGCTGGTTCTTTTAAGGTTTCATGGAACCTTTGCAACTGACTCCACGACTCAGGCCACTGAGTCAACTATCGTTTAGGTTTCGACTGGCACTTATCGGTGTTTTGTTCTGGTGTGTGGTGGGTCTAATCCAGGACATGGACTGGAAGCGTGGCTTATTTAGAGCCGTCTTGCTGGTGTTGGTGCTAGCAACAACTCCAGTTCTGATGTGGCTGGTACGCAGGCCGCATCGACCTGCTCCCCCTCATACCTGTCTAGTAATGACTGTGGGCTGTGCTGTCCTGCTATGCTGGCACTTCTTTCGCTTCGCCCAAAAACTTCCCGACCCGCACCTGTACGACATTGCTAACACGACTTTATCGGCAATGGACGCAGTGCTGTCAGGGAAAAATCCGTACACCTTGCCGCTCGATCCGCAGCTTGAGACTGCCGTAGACCGAATTAAATATCAGGGATACAAGTACTTACCAATGATGGTTTTTACGTATCTGCCCTTGGGTGTTATCTGGCGAGAGCGTGGCATTCTCTTAACTAATTTTCTGCTAGATGCGGCTACAGCAGCTTTAGTATTCCAACTCGGTTCGCGCATTGGTTCGCGGGCTGCTGGTTTGTTTGCAGCTCTCATGTATTTGACGCTGCCGATAGTACCACTTCAGATATTTAAGCTGGGTGCTACTGACCTCGCAGCTATAGTCCCTCTACTGATTGCACTTCTGTACCTGGAAAAAAGGCCAGGTTTGGCAGGTCTTTGTGTGGGTCTATCGATTTCAACAAAGCTCTTACCAGGAGTGGTCTTCATCCCTTGCTGCTTACCCACTTTTCACCGAGGAAGATACGCTGCTGGAATCGTCCTCGGTCTCGTGCCAACGCTGGCCTTTCTCGCCCTGTCTCCTGGTGCTTTGATGTACAACACCGTCCTTTTCAGTGCTAATCGTTCAGTAGATTCAACGAGTTGGCTGCACTGGGCAACACCTGAAGTTCACCTGTACACCACAATTATCTCCGCTTTAGCAGTGTTTGGTGTAGCGATATACGTTTGGTACAACCGCCCCACATTAGCTGCTCGTAGCGGTCTTGCAGTCATGTGCTTGCTTGGTGTGATGCTCAGTGCCCCCATAGTCCACCGCAATTACCAGTTGTGGTGGTTGCCGTTGTTTGCTGTGCTTTTGGGAACAGCAGCTTTTCGGTAATTCTGAATTTTAAGTTTTGAGTTAAAGAAATCAATAAGTTTTAAATTAAAGCTATTTTCTACTTCTTCAATTTAAAACTCAAAACTCAAAACTATACTATGTCTGACGCTACCTGGTCTCCTCTCCATGATCGTCTGCATCGAACACTGCGATCGCGTCACTTGTTACAGCAGCAGAGGTTACTTGTTGCAGTTTCTGGAGGGCAAGATTCTCTGTGTTTGATCAAATTACTAATGGACCTACAGTTGAAGTGGGGTTGGCAGTTAGGAATCGCTCATTGTAATCACCGTTGGCGACCGGATGCAGAGGCAAATGCTGCCTACGTCGAACACCTGGCTAAAACCTGGGAAGTTCCATTTTACTGTCAAACAGCAGACCAGCAATTAGAGAGTGAGGCTGCTGCGCGGCAGTGGCGGTATGAAGCCCTAAGTGCGATCGCTCAATCCAATGGTTATCACTGTATTGTGACTGGTCATACAGCAAGTGACCGGGCCGAAACCCTGCTTTACAACTTGATTCGCGGTACCGGCGCAGACGGCTTACAGGCTCTGACATGGCAAAGAACCCTTGTAGAGACCCACATTTGTGCGCCCCTACAGTTGGTGCGTCCACTACTGGAGGTCACTCGGACTGAGACTGCTCAATTCTGCCGAGACTTTCAGCTGAAAATTTGGGAGGATTCGACCAATCAAGACTTGCGGTATGCCCGTAATCGCATCCGCCAAGAATTATTGCCCTATTTAGAAACTCACTTCAACCCTCAAGTTCAACAATCCTTAGCCCAAACATCTGAGCTTTTACAAGCTGAGGTAGAATATCTTGAACAAGCAGCTCACCAGCTCAGACAGCAAGCCCTGCCACCATTAGAAGCGCAATCCTCGCTACCCCTTTGCCTGAACCGCCGCGTACTACAAACAGCACCACTAGCACTACAGCGTCGCGTCATGCGCCAGTTTTTACAGCAATTTTTACAGCAAACACCAGCGAACAACGCTTCTAACTTTAAGCAGATCGAAAAACTAACCGCTTTGATCGAAGCTCCCAACCGCTCCCGCACCGATCCATTTCCAGGTGGGGCGATCGCCGAAGTGGATGGTGACTGGATTTGGCTAAGAGAGTTAAGAGGCTGCTAATTCCTGATTAGGTATAAGACTCAGGAAAGTCTGCTGTAGTTGGGCAATGGTCTGGAGTTGATGGTCCCCCACTTCCTGCACCTGAGCCAGCGGACTAGCGATCGCCTCCAGCGCCTGCCGCAACCTGTTGAGGCTATCTTGAACAGGCTGTAGCTCTTGATACAGATTCACCCGGCTCCAGGCTTCCAACGTCATCGCCTGCAAGGACAGTAAGTTCTGCTCCAGGTTTTGCATCTCCTGCCGCTGCATCTCCTGCTCATGAGACTGACGCTCAACCGTCCCCTGGGACTGCTGTATGCTGGACTGCATTTGCTCAATCTGGCGTTCCAGCTCTTGCAGCTCCTCTGCCTGCTGTTGCTTGTAACCCTCCATCTGCACCAGAATCGGTTTTAAGGCCGGATCTACGTTCTTATACTCTTGCCCATGTTCTGGCGCACCTCCTTGCCGCTGCCGTAGCACATTCTGGTGCTGGTTGAGAATTTCCTCTCGCTCTTGAAGATTACGGCGTTGCCCCACCAGAGTTTCGTTTAACATCTGGTAGCAGTCTTGCTGCTCTGCCAACTCCGTTTCTAAGTTTTGGCGCTCGTGTTCTACTGTTTGGCTAAGTCTTACCTGTAATTCTTCAATTGTTTGATGTTGGAGTCTTAGCTCTTCTTCCTGATCATGGACAAACTGAGAGACCCTCGCTAAATCTCGCTGTAGGTCTTGCGCCACTTGCTGCAACTGGTCTAGGGGCATCTTTTCCAGCGCTTCTTGATCAACTTTATGGCTCGCATTAGAGGACGTTTCTGCCAAACGATAAACCTGCTGGTATAGCTCCTCTTGGTTATGCAGTTGCGAGCTAAGGATTTGGGCAGACTCTTGCTTGCTGGTCAGGGTGAGTGTCTGCATCTGCAAATTTGCTCTAGCCTGCTCCAGGGAACTCTGAGCTTGCTGCCAATCGGATTTGCGATTTTGCAGCAGCAGGCTCTGACGGTCAACCTCCCCCTGTTGTTGCTGAGCAAAGTCGCGTTGCTGCTCCATCTGCTGCCAATATTGGTCCAGAATACTCTGTTGAGCAGAGACTAGCTCAAATGAGATCTGTAGTTGGTCCCGCACCACTTCTGTAGGGGCGACGCTACTGGATAAGCGAGATAGTAATTCCTGAATTTGTTGCTCAGTCGCTTCATCCAACACCGCTGTCGGTTGGAACTCTGTATGTCGCTCCTCTAGACGGCGCTGCTCACCGCGTAAATGTTCCCAAGCCCCCTCTAGCTCTTGGCGGTTTCGCTCAATTTCTTCTCGTAGCTGCTTGGATGTTTCTCGCCCAACGTCAATTTCCTGCCGTTGCGCCTCTAGCCGTTCAAAATCTTCCTCAACTTGCTGTAGCTGCTCTAAACGAGCTTCCATTTCCATTTCGCGGCGATTTAGCTCCTGACTTTGAAACGTCAGGGACTGCTTCCACTGTTCAATTTCTTCTTCTTGACTTTTGGACTTTTCCAACTGACGGGAAAAGTTTTGCAAAATGCCGACCAACGGACGCCCTGCCTCTTGAATGCGCTGCACTTGCCGATTCGCTGGGTTTAAGTCAGCTAACACCAGTGCCCCATCACTCAACTTATTCGCTTCCTCCAAAGAAGCGGAAATGACTTCTTCTCCTGGCACAGGGTTCCAACTCTGGTCAGCTCGCTGACACGCCAGCAGCTTGAGTTCTGCCTTGGCAGTACCCATAAATCCAGTCTTCTGCTTTTGTACTTCTGCTAGATACAGCACACTGCTCGCCCTCTTGATTTACCCAGATTTACCCAGTTCCGCTTTGGATCTACACCTTACTCAGATTTTTAACTGCCTCATTGACAGGAAGTCCCCAATCCGTCTCAACTGAGGAATGTGCAACTTGGATGTGCATTAGCTTAGAACACATTTGTTTGAAACCTTTTAAACTGGAGTCCGGAGGTGTTGGGGTTTGTTGGATCTTAAATTAGACTAAATAGGTCCCAGAGCCGTAGCAGGATCTGTTGGGATCGGCAAGTCAAGGCAGCAACAACCTTGATTTCTGTAGCTGACTTATAATTTAGCATTCCTTTCGGGGTCAAGATGAAAAAAACACTATGGTTGCAGCGGTGGTTGCAGCGGTTGACGTAAAGATTTTCCACGGAAATTGGGGGTGCTTAGGACTTGAGGAGAGTTTAGGGACAGAATTAACAATAATTGCAGGTGCAAGCCTAGGGGAGCCTTTTAGTTAAATGCAGGGCAATTTAAACGAAATTGATATCCGCAGCATCTTGCAGCTAATAGAATTGGGACAGCGAACGGGTGAACTGTTTGTAGAGGCATATGGTGTTCATAATACCAGTACCAGCAGCGATGGATATGGCAAGGCTACACTTAACCGTAGCTCCAAATTCCTCAAAGAGCATTCCTGGTTTGTCTT
>CAXUIV010000362.1:0-5469 GCA_964250875.1 uncultured bacterium | reverse complement strand
TTTTGCTGACCTTAGTAGCAGCCCCTAGCACCAGCCATCTGAATAGTGGTTCCACTTACAGCCAAGCTCCTGACGGATATGGTGCTTGGTATGCTTTCATGCAACAGCGGGGAACACCAATTAAGCGTTGGCAAAAAACATTTAGTAGTCTACTACAGCAAGAAGCACCCACTACCCTACTGCGCGTCAACAGTCGGAGTGAACCGCCATTGATTGAGGAAAAAGAGCGAGACTGGCTGAAAAAGGGTAACACTCTGATCGTTTTAGGCGTGCAGGGACAGGTGACAGAGGCAGCTTTTAGCACATTACAGCGCTCACCTACAGGCAACATCAAAATTGATACACGACGACGGTCCTTGAATGACAAGGACCAACTTTTGGGCGATCGCTTTGGATCCGTTGTATGGGAACAAAAGATTGGTAAAGGGCGGCTGGTCTTCTCTATTACGCCTCACCTAGCTGCTAATGCCTATCAAGACTATTTAAGTAATTATGCCTATCTAGCAAGACTAGTTAGCGCCATAGGTAATCAAAGCGGTAACATTTGGGTGGATGAGTACAGCCATGGCTATAAAGACCCAGATGTTACAAGTGAGTCCTCACGAAACTGGATATTGTATTTAGCCCAAAAGCCTGTATTTCCTCTCCTATTACAAGGAAGTATCCTACTGTTAGTCCTGATTCTGTCACAGAATCGGCGCTTTGGTCCGCCTCAGCCTCTAGAGGCACCTGTCGTTGACAACAGTTCGGCGTATATCCAAGCGCTAGCTGGAGTGCTGCACAAAGCCGAAAGTAGTGATTTTGTGTTGGATATGGTGGGTAAAGCAGAACAACAAAAATTGCGACAAGTATTGGGATTAGGGCAAGTCCAGGACCATCAATTGGTTGATGCTTGGGTGCAAAAAACTGGGCTACCAGCAGCAGAACTGCTACAACTGCTACAGGTACAGTCTAAAAAACGTCGAATCAGTGAACCAGAGTTGCTAGCCTGGTTAAGAAAATGGCACACAGTCCGCCGTCATCTCTAACTCCCCATCTGAGATCGGACAGGTTTGGTCGATATGTCTATTCAAGTGTAATTCCATCTCCCTATCTCCCCATCTCCCCCTTCTCATGACCGAACCCAACACCACAATAACTTCCCTCGGTCAAGCCCTCAATCGGGTTATTGTCGGTCAATCAGCACTGGTACAGCAGCTACTGGTGGCACTGTTGGCTGGTGGGCACATAATTTTGGAAGGAGTACCAGGAACGGGTAAGACGCTTTTGGTCAAGGTGCTAGCTCAACTCGTACAGGCAGATTTTCGACGGCTTCAGTTGACGCCAGATGTTTTGCCGTCTGACATTACTGGAACAAACATCTTTGACCTTAACAGTCGCACTTTCACTCTTAAAAAGGGACCAGTGTTTACCCAGATGCTGCTAGCGGACGAAATTAATCGTACCCCACCCAAGACTCAAGCGGCGTTGCTAGAAGCAATGGAAGAGCAGCAGGTGACACTGGATGGTGAGAGTATGCCTCTGCCGGAGCTGTTTTGGGTGATTGCGACGCAGAATTCGTTGGAGTTTGAGGGGACTTATCCTTTGCCGGAGGCCCAGTTGGACAGATTTTTATTCAAGCTGGTGGTGAATTACCCCGATGCGGACAGTGAAAAGCAAATGTTGCTGAATCGGCAGGCAGGGTTTCAGGCGCGACGACAAGATATTAGCAGAATCAAGCCAGTGACAACAGTGGAGCAAATTTTACAAGCCCGTGATGGCGCGAGAGCTGTCCAGGTAGCAGAGGCAACCGTCGATTACTTGTTGGCACTGGTAAGAGCGTCACGCCAACACCCTGATTTAGCTCTAGGCGCATCTCCCCGAGCAGGTGCCGCATGGTTACAAACGAGTAAAGCGGCAGCATGGCTAGCTGGGCGAAATTATGTAACGCCAGATGATGTGAAGGCAGTAGCTCTGCCACTACTGCGCCATCGCCTGATCCTTAAACCAGAAAGTCTTTTAGACGGGCTACAGGTGGATGCGGCGATCGCTGCTTTGCTAAATCAAGTGCCAGTTCCAAGATAGGGTGATGGGGTGATGGAGTGATGAGAGTACTTTACAGTGAGACCCTGTTCTCACTAAAAGAAGAGGCTTATAGTCATAGAACAAGTGAGAGAGAAGTGTTGGAAAGATAAAGCGCTGGTGATGGCGCACAGATTGAAAGACCTTTACCAATCACCCTTGGAAACTCATAAACGAAAAACAATTAACAAATATGAAGACTAAGCAATACAATTCACTTAACCACAGCAGTGATTTGAATGAGCTACTAGCCGAAATTACAGAAGACACTGAAATTGTGATCACAAGAGGCAACACACTGATCGCTCGTCTCCTATCTACAGATATAGATGTAGTAATTCGCACATATTCAGGAAAAACACCCGCGATTCATGTAGGAGCAGAAGGTGATAACGCAAGTCCTGATGTACTAGTTCGTAGACCAAACCTTCATCCGGGGGCATTCGTAATTAGTGACGATTTTGATGAACCGTTGCCCGATAGCTTCTGGTTAGGTGAAGCATGAAGCTCTTACTTGACACCCACGCCTTCATGTGGTGGGACAGTGATATCAGCCGTACCCCACCGGAGACGCTTTCCCGAATGCAGCAACCTGACACTCAGCTTTTGGTCAGCATTATCAGTTTATGGGAAATCCAAATTAAAGGCAACGTTAGTCAGCCGTGATCTGATTTTTAAACAATACGACTGTCTACTGCTCTGGTAGGTCACTATATAATTCTAAAATGGTTCCTTCACGAAAAATCTACTTGCTGCTGGTGATAGGGATGGCGATCGCTCCTATCCTAGCAATGTGGAACTTGCCGGTAGGCATCCTTGGCACTCTCCTCTACGATGGTGTTGTCTTGGGACTAATGGTTTTTGATGGTCTGCGAGTGCGATCGCACTGCGTCCAGGTGACACGTCAACTGCTGCCCCGCTTGTCGATAGGGCGGGATAATCCCGTGGTGCTGTCGGTGTTGGGGAATAAACCAGCTGAGGTGCAGATCTGCGACTACTACCCAGATGGATTTACCCCGGGCAATACCCAGAACTTAGTATTACGAGCATTATCAGCTAATAGTAACCAGGTCACATACACAGTCCACCCTACTCAGCGGGGAGAGTTTTTTTGGGGAGATATTCAGGTGCGGCAACTGAGTCCTTGGGGACTAGCTTGGTATGACTGGAAGATTCCCCAAAGTCAGAAGGTTCAGGTTTATCCAGATTTGGTTGGGTTGCGATCGCTCACGATTCGCCTCGCTCTCCAATCAGCTGGCTCGATCCGCCAATTCCGCCAGTTGGGAATTGGTACCGAATTTGCCGAACTGCGGGAGTATGGCACGGGTGACGACCTCCGCTCGATTGACTGGAAAGCCACTGCCCGTCGCAGTCATCCTATAGTGCGAGTGCTGGAGCCAGAACAGGAGCAAACCCTGATTATTCTACTCGACCGAGGTCGGCTAATGACGGCACGAGTACAGAGACTCCAGCGGTTTGACTGGGGGTTAAATGCAGCTCTGTCTTTAGCTTTAGCGGGGTTGAGTCGAGGCGATCGCGTCGGAGTTGGCGTGTTTGATCGCCAGATGTATACCTGGATTCGACCCGAGCGAGGTCAGCAGCATCTGCCTGCGCTGATCGAACGTCTAGCTCCGATTCAGCCTGTATTACTCGAATCTGACTACCTGGGAGCCGTGACGAGTGTTTTGCAGCAGCAAAGTCGGCGAGCCTTGGTTGTATTGATTACAGATCTTGTAGACATCACTGCCTCATCTGAACTCTTAGCAGCACTGGGACGATTGACACCCCGTTATCTACCGTTTTGCGTCACTCTTCGCGATCCTCAAGTTGATCGCCTAGCCAATACCTCTACTCCAGATGTCCCAAGTGCCTATGCCCGTGCTGTGGCTCTAGATTTACTCGCCCAGCGTCAAGTCGCCTTTGCCCAGCTAAAGCAAAAGGGTGTCCTAGTACTAGATGCCCCAGCGAATCAAATCACTGACCAGTTGGTGGACCGCTATCTACAGATTAAAGCCCGGAATCAGCTTTAGTGAGTTGTAATGCTCGTTAAAATCCGCTCTATATCACTTCCCAGCAGTCAATTCTCGTGCTGGCTACCTCTGAGTTAAATAAGTCAACGTCTGCTTTTAGACATAGGCAAAAAGTCACTGTTCGACAGGAGTGTAAGTTTATACAGAGCGCTGATAGACCAAGAATCCGGCGATCGCATCAAGTAGAGCCTCAGGCTCATCTGCCCGGACTGAGTGACCGCTATTTTCAAAGATCCTCAAGTCAGAATTAGGAATTGCCTGGGCAATCTCTTCTGAAAATTCAGGGGCACAAATCCAATCATGTTGCCCACCAATCACTAAAGTTGGTGATGTAATTTTGTGTAGTTGGTCGAGAACGTTGTAGGAGCGCAAAAAGCCACCAAAGGCAACATTGATAGCATCGCAAGAGAGAATAGCTCGCTTCCATCCTTCCTGGCGTGCCTCTGGATCGTAGGTCAACGAGTACATAGAACTCATCACCTGAAAGTACTCTTGCAGCTGTTCCTCAGTCTCAAATGTACCGTCCCACAGTCGCTGGGCGATCGCCTTTTGTTCTTCAGTCCCCCGCTCTGCCAGAATTTCCTGTGCCCGCTTCAGAAAGCGGAAATCTGGCACCGTGGCAATGGCAATCAGATGAGAAACATTTTGGGGATAGCGCACTGCGTAGGAAAGGGCAACCATACCTCCATAGGAAGAGCCAAGAACTACGATTTTGTTTAGTCCCAAGTGCTGGCGGAGTGCCTCCATATCCTCAACATTATTTTCGAGAGTGTATGTCTCCTTAGGTCCACGCGCCGACCGTCCCTGACCTCGATGATCAAAATAGACGAGCTGCATCTTCCCACTGAGAGGAGAGAAGGTGGGTTTATAAGAAGTGTGGTCGGCACCAGGTCCACCGTGAATGACGAAAGCAACGGGCTTCTCGCGCATTCGAGGGCCATCTACCACTAACCCAGAACCTTCAACGTCAAAGTAAATTTCTGTATCCCGGATTTTTGCTCGCATTCGTTTAAGCTTCGTGCCCTTTAATTCCTGCTTCCTCAGAAACCCCTAAAGCAAGTCCCGTCCAATCTATATCACCTTTCCCCTTGGCTACAGCCGCCATCAGACGATCATGCAACAGACTAGCAAGAGGCATTGGCATTTGGCTATCTCTTGCCGTTTGCAAGGCTAGTGTCACATCCTTGAGTCCCAGAGACAGTTTAAAGCCAGCTGGTTCGTACTGCTGTTGGGCAATCATGCCACCATAGTTCTGATAAATGGGACAGGCAAACAGCGTCTGACCGAACAACTCAGCAATCTGAGTGCGATCAATTCCGTTCTTTTCAGCCAGCGTAAAGGCTTCTGCCATCGCCTCAATCGCTGAGATGATCATAAA
>CAXUIV010000361.1:0-5480 GCA_964250875.1 uncultured bacterium | reverse complement strand
GTGCATCTCTATCAACTAGCAGATACTCATTAAGCTAGACGCTGGCGACTTGGTTTGATTTGTGTATTCCTCAGGCTTCTCTCTACTAATCCTGCTGGAAAAGAGGAGAGGGAGAAGCATGCAATAATTGTGGACTCATTCCGCAATTGTTCGGTACAGGTGGGCATTGCTTCTGTGAAAACACTCTCTAGACGTTTGCTGTCGAGAGAAATGGCGATCGCTTTGCATTCCACTAGAATAAAGATGGATATCCATTCCTTATCGGTCATGCAAACCATTGCAATTCTGCCTGAGCTAAGCTCAAATCCACCCACCTACCGCGCTATCTGCGGCAACTATGAGGCAACAGGGCAGACCCCCGGACAAGCCTTAGATACCCTGGAGGCTGAACTCGCCACAGAACCCGCCTCTGGGGAAACCCTCGTCATCTTGCAGCGTTTTCGCCCGGATGACATCTTTACTGCTGCTCAGCAACAGCGTCTACGAGAACTGATGGATCAGTTCCAAGCCGCGATCGCCCAGGGGAACCATCTCGATCCCACACTTCAGGCAGAGTTGGAGAGCCTTGTGGAAGCCGAGCTAGAGGCAAACATTCAGCGCTCTCAACGCTTGCTTCAGCACAAAGGTAGCGGGCGCATCTGGCAGTTGGGGGAGTACAAAAGAAGTACAAACTACTTTCATGCGTCCCTAATGTGGGTTCAACGAGTACTGGAGATGAAGAGGGGTGTAAAAGAGGCAGTCATGAGCGATATTGGTAAAAATACCAGCAGTCCTAACAAGCATGGAGAACCATCGAGCGCAGCCTATCCAGTTGACACAGGACGCTGCTTGGCAAAGCATTTTACCGAGATCGCCTCTGCTCTCAAGTCATTCAGTAGACTGGCAGGGTATTGCTTTGGAATATCATCGGCAACCGGCGCATGAAACACCTGATTATTGCTTACCTAGCCACCTACTAAGTATTGGGCTAGGCTATCAGGCAAAGGAGTTTCGAGCCAACGGACGAGTCTATAAGGATTTCGTGGTGGGGAATGTGGCTATCTGTCCATCTCATCAAAGTTTGAAGACTCAAGCGTATGGAAATGCCGAGTTTCTGTTGTTGGCGATCAATGCAACCTTCTTTAACAATGCCGCTTGTGAGTCTGTCGATGGACAGCGACTTGAAATTCGCTCACAAGTCGTCGGGCACGATCCCTTGATTTATCAAATGGGACTGGCATTGAAGCGAGAACTGGAAGCGAGTGGTCAGGATAGTCGTCTGTACGCTGAATCGATGGTTACAGCGCTGAGCGTTCATCTAATGCGACGATATGTCACCCAATTGCCTGAGATGAAGTTCTATAAAGGTGGCCTTCCTCCTTCTACGTTACGCGAACTCGTGGCTTATATCCAGTCGCATTTGAGTCAGGACTTGAGTTTAATTGAATTGGCAGCGCTTGCTCACATGAGTCCCCATTACTTTTCCAGTTTATTCAGAGAATCGACGGGATTATCTCCGCATCAGTACATTGTCCAGTGTCGCATTGAAGCTGCAAAGCAATTGCTGGCTGGACGTAATCTGACGATTGTCGAAGTATGTCATCAAGTTGGGTTTCAAAGCCAGAGTCACTTCACCAACGTCTTTCGCAAACATACTAACGTGACTCCAAAGATATATCGCAATTTGCTTTAGCATTGCGGACGATTGCGATAGTTTTCGGAAGAATGAGCAAGACACGAGCAGGCGACAATTTCTAAACTCAGGCATCAACCACTGAGTTTTCAATTGGGCTCAAGCCTATGAGTGACCTCGTGTTCTTACCTGCTTATCAGTTAGCGCAATCGATCCGAGAGGGTCAAGTTTCGGCAACGGAAGTTTTAGACGCGCATCTCAAGCAAATTGCGAAGCACAACGCGAAAATCAATGCATTTATTACCCTCGACGAAGAAACGGCAAGACAACGTGCCAAAGCCGCTGATGATGCCCTTGCCAATGGTGAACACTGGGGACCATTACACGGTGTTCCTATTACCATCAAAGACTGTTTTGAAACAGCAGGATTACGCACCACCTGCGGTTGGAAAGGATTAGCGCACTATATTCCTAAGCAAGATGCAACGGTCGTGGCGCGAATTCGCACTGCTGGCGCAGTCATTCTGGGTAAGACAAATTTGTCAATTCTAGCATCGGATATGCAGTCCAATTCAGATTTTGGGTGCGTCAATAATCCGTGGAATTTGACGCATACTGCAGGAGGCAGTAGTGGAGGCAGTGCTGCTGCCGTTGCTGCTGGATTTTCCCCGCTCGATTTATGTGCGGGCTTGGGCGGTTCGGGACGAATTCCAGCGCATTTCTGTGGAGTATATGGCATCAAACCGACTGAATATCGAGTATCGATGGCGGGCGCATGGGCCGAGCCACTTGAAGGAAACGGGGGACTTCAGTTGATGTATATGGCAGGAACCATGACGCGGTCAGTTCAAGATTTAGAACTGTGGTTATCGCTTGTAGAAGGGGCGGATGGTCGCTCGTGGGCAGTGCCGCCTACTTCGGATAAAGCGGTTGAAGAACGTCCGCTTAAAGGATATCGCATTGCTTGGACAGATGGCTTTGGAGATGTGCCTGCTTCGGCTGAAACTCGTGCAGTACTCGAACATATTGCCAAAACGCTGAGTCATGAGCAGGGCGTTGTCGAAAAGCTGAATCCACCGAATTTTGATTTTTCGGCTGCTTTTGAAACTGTTGGAAGTTTGATTGGTGCTTGGGTCAGTACTCGACCGACTCCGAAACGTCCAACCTTACCAGATAATTTACGTCGCTTAATCTCCGGTGGACCTGCGGTCAGAAGTATTTTGAAGGGCACTCGCCTTAACTTAAAACAATACGGAGCCGCCTTAGTTCAGCGAGATCGCTTCACTGCCCAACTCGAACAATTTCTGCGTCAATGGGATGCTTGGATTTGTCCTACTGTCGCGTTTCCTGCTTTTCCGCATCAGCCAGTTGGCAAGCCCTTTGAAATTGATGGGCAATCGATCAATTACTTATTAGGCGGTGTCAATTATACGGGACTCTTTACACTGACGGGACATCCCGTGGTAGTTGTCCCTGCCGGTCAAACGAAAGCAGGGTTGCCCATTGCAATTCAAATTGTGGGGCAACGATGGAACGATCACGCTCTATTAGCCTTCGCGCAAAAGCTGACCGACCGGATTGGGCCTTGGCAACGCCCACTGGGTTACTGAGGATGATGCTATCCCAAATAGAATATCGGATTGCGAATGATCCAACTGGGCAGCAGTTCTGTAAAACGCTTGAAGCCGACACGTCTCTCACAACCTTAGTATTGACGGCATGGCGAATGGCACTTTGGATCGCACGATTGATTGTGGAGCAACAACTGACGGAACACGCTAAAATTCCCACGCAGTGGAAGTGTTGCTCGGTGTGTGGAACCAAGTTTATTAGCAAAGGGCTGGTGAAACGAAAAATGCTAACCCTTGTAGGAGGAGTGGAATGGAGACGGCGAGTTGGGCGATGTCCCCGTCGTTGTCCAAAGAGCCAGAGCATTCCCTTTGATGAAGTTCTTGGTATTGAACCATATCAGCAAACATCCACAGAACTAATGCGTTTGGGCTGTCTGCTTGCCGTGTTTTTGCCCTTTAACCTAGCGTCTCGATTGTTACTGCAACTGACTGGTATTACTGTGAGTGATGACGCGATTTGGAATTGGGTACAAGTGGCTGGACAACGAGCAATGGAAACCTTGGAATTGCAACTTCAATATTTAGCAGATGGGCAACTACCTCAAGTAGAATCGCTAGAAACAATGCTAGAAGCAATGCCTTTGATCATTGCCGCAGATGGAGTCACGGTGCCATTTCGTCCTCAACCCAAAACACCCAAAGGCAAGATTGTGTGGCGAGAAGTGAAGGTCGCATTGTTCGCACGATTGGGCAAGCATCAAACTAAGACAGGCGAAACCGTCACACGCTTACATCGACGTCGATTGGTGGCAGTTCTGGGCGATATTGACGCTCTCAAACCTCGCCTACAATTTGTTGCACTCCAACAAGGTATGACCACTGCTGCTCAAGTGGTTTGGCTCTCGGATGGGGCCAAAGGATTCTGGCGTCTCTACCAGCAATGCTTTGCTCACTGTGCCGTTGGCATTCTCGATTTTTACCATGCTGTGCAGCATCTTTGGCAAGCTGCAACCACTTATCAAGATGGTAATCCTGCCTGCACACCTCAACAGTGGTTTGCCCAAATGCGCCATCAACTACGTCATGGGTCTGGCAAACGCATCATCAAAGAATTGGACTGGTTAAGCAAGGCCAAAAACACGGTTGAAGTGACCAAGTCAATTCTGCGCCGAGTGCGAGATTACCTCACTACTCACCTGGAACATATTCAGTATTGTCAGTTCAAGCAAATGGGGTTACCCCTTGGTAGTGGAATGATTGAGAGTGCGTGTAAATGGCTCATTCAGCAGCGCTTCAAAGGTGTAGGAATGCGGTGGAATGAGGACGGCTTTAATCATTTGTTGCATCTTCGATTAGCGTGGGTTAATCAAAGGTTTGATAGTTTGTTCTCTGAGGAATCGCTCGTACTAACTTTGTACTCCCCCAACCGTTAGATGCGCCCAAAGGTAGCGCTGTCCAGTAAGGTGAGATTGTGAGCCCAAAGTATCCGCTCGCCGCAGCTCGTCCGGTTTTTGAATTGGGCACGATCTACAGAGCAGACTGGCTTCTACCGGAACACTGGTTCTGGTCAACTTAACCCGTGCGCTCGCGTCATTGAGGAAACTCGTTCGCTACAATCGAAGCTAACTACCAATGATCCCGCCATTGTGACCATCGCCCTCCAAGCCGAACACAGAACAACTTATCCAAGCCCAACCCGTCACCGGACGTTACACCAGCGCCACTGTAGTTATTGCTGAGCTTAAGGACTGGAAGTCGTTTCCCCTCAAACGCAAGCGGTTGACAACTTCCATCCTAGAAAGGAAAATCTTGCCTTCTCGACTCCGGACTCCAGATGATTATCATAGGAGAGAGCTGGACGATTCAGATAACCATGCCCTACACGATCTGCCGAATCCAGAAACTCAAACATTGGAGTGATATCGGCGGGAGTGCGGAACACACCACGAGATCGCGCCCAACTCCCAATGCTGACCCCAATGCCAAAAACCTGCGGCTCATCGGCAAGGACGATGACCCCGACCTGGGGGTTATGGTTAAAGAAAAAATTGGCAATCAAAAGATCCGCAAGAATGCGGTGTTGGCTGTGGAGATTCTGCTGGGTGCCAGCGCTGAATATTTCAGACCCAGCAACTCATCAGCAGCGGGAACATACGACCAGAAACGCCTGGATGAGTTCAATGCAGCAGCTACGAACTGGCTGGTGCAGCAGTATCAAAATCTCGTGGTTCGCGCTGAGTGTCACCTGGATGAAATGACTCCTCACATCCATGCCTACATGGTTCCACTGGACGAAC
>CAXUIV010000360.1:0-5506 GCA_964250875.1 uncultured bacterium | reverse complement strand
AAGACCTTATTTCTAAACTTTCGGGATACGTTTTAGTAATCGGCAATCCTCCTTGGGTTACAAGTAGTGAATTAAGCGTTCTCAATAGCCAAAATCTTCCCTCAAAATCAAACTTCCAGAATCGTCGAGGCATTGAAGCTATTACTGGTTCAGGAAATTTTGATATTTCTGAATGGATGCTATTGAAATATGTCGAGTGGCTATCAAAAAAAGAAGGCGCTATAGCTGTTTTATGCAAGTACTCTGTCGCACGTAAGGTAATACGTCAGGTCAAGCAGAAATCAGGAAATAGATTTTCTACTCACATTTATTTAATTGATGCAACAGCTCACTTTGGGGCATCAGTAGAGGCTTGTCTCTTTATTTTATCTACTGACTCTGATAACAGTCTTGATTGTAAAGTTTATAAGGATTTGAAGTCCAAACAGATATCGTATCTAATTGGTGAAAGAGATAGATTGATTCTCCGAGACACAGTCAGATATGAGAAGTGGAGACACTTATTGGGTCAAGATTTAAGATATATATGGCGTTCTGGAATTAAGCATGATTGTTCTAAAGTGATGGAGTTAGAGCAAGTTCATGATGCTTTGTTCCTTAATGGAATGGGCGAAAAATATTTTTTAGAGGAGAGCTACTTGTATCCTCTTCTAAAAAGCTCGGATGTCTGTAATGGTAGAACCACTGCCTACCGAAAGCTTATTTTAATTACGCAAAAATCGATTGGTGACGATACAAGTATCATTCAAAACAAAGCTCCTAAAACATGGCAATATTTACTCGAACATGACGAGCATTTGAAAAGCAGGAAAAGTTCTATTTATAAGAATAAACCATCATATTCTATCTTTGGTGTCGGCTCGTACTCCTTCAAAAACTGGAAAATAGCAATCTCTGGGTTTTATAAGCAACTAAGGTTTTGCCTTGTTGAACCTTTAGGTGGAAAGCCAATGATGTTTGATGACACTGTAAACTTTTTGTCATTTGAGACTGAGGAGGAGGCTAAATTCATTTTTGGGCTTATCACCTCAAGTCCTTCACTAGAGTTTCTTGACTCTATGATTTTTTGGGATGAAAAAAGACCAATTACAATAGATATTCTGAGGCGGCTATCGCTTAAAGCTGTTGCAAGAGAACTAGGAGTTTTAGAAGATTACTTGCAATGGGCTGGGGCTGTTCAGGTAGCTTCTAATGGTTAGTTAGAGTTGGGATTAGCAGAGCAGCCTTCCCCTTATAAAACTCAAGTGTACATCTAACACTGCCTTGGTGCGGACGGAATGGAAGTTATTGGTGAGGGTTCGAGTCCATTTTAGTGGCTCAGTGAGAGTGGTTTAAAATGTCAGATTCATCACAGCTCTAACTGTAGGATCTAAGCTAAATCATTACAGGTGTGGTATGCCTATCTATACACTTCTACCCAACCTGTGCTGAGAGGTCAATCAGCCAATGCCCTACTACGAACCGCAGCCTATTCCCACTGCTGAAGTAGCGTTCACAAGCCGGACTGTAGACCAACTGAAGCAGCTGGCTGCATTGCTTCCAGGATGTGATATCCCGTCGCGCAAGACAGAACTCGTAATAATATTTCCAGATATAATAGCCGATGTAATCGGAGAATGTAGGGCAAAAAGCCGAACCCACACCACAAGCAATGGTTGAAATATCTCCTCAGCAAAAACATGAGCCAATTCCACCGCTTGAAAGCGGCGATCGCCTGAATTGCTACGAATTTGAGCGACGATATAGTGCCATGCCTCATATCAGAAAGGCTGAACTGGTTGAAGAAGTTGTCTACGTGCCTGCTGCCTTGCGTTTTAGGAGTCACAGTCAACCTCATGGAAATTTGATTGGTTGGTTATGGACTTACAAAATTGCGACACTGGGTATTGAGTTGGGAATTGAACCCACCGTTCATTTAGGTTTGGACAATGAACCTCAACCCGATGCAGTGCTGCTGATTGAGGAACAGGCTGGAGGTCAGGCACGGCTGAGTGAGGATGATTATGTAGAGGGGGCACCGGAATTTGTGGCAGAGATTGCGGCAAGTAGCGCAGCGATCAATCTAGGTGATAAAAAACGAGCCTATTGTCGCAATGGGATCAGAGAGTATATCGTTTGGCAAGTGCTTGAGCAGAAACTGGACTGGTTTTATTTGCAGGAGGGGGAGTATGTTGCACTGCCAGTGGGTCAGGATGGAGTGATTCGGAGTCGAGTGTTTCCGGGCTTGTGGTTGGCAGCGAATGAGTTTTTGATAGGGAATATGGGGCGAGTGCTAGCTGTATTGCAGGATGGATTGGCTGCACCAGAACATACCGCATTCTCGCAGCAGCTATCGAAGTAGCTATAGTTCTGTTATCCTCTAAGTGATCGAGGAATGGCTTTAGGCGGAAAAACATTTGCAGAATTGACGCGGCAGTGGAAATTCGTAAGCTTGGAGGCAATTGAAATTGAATTCAGCGTCAACCAACTTGGATTGCAGGAGTTGAGCAAAGGGATAAATGTCAGCATCTCAATACGTTTTTACAGATTCTCAGCGTTCCAGAGAACTTGAACGCCTACAGGCAATTGAGCAAGTATTTGATCCAGCAAGCCAAAAACGAATTCAACTAACGGGAATTACAGAAAACTGGCGATGTCTTGAAGTGGGAGCAGGAGCGGGGTCAATCGCGCAATGGTTGGCAACAGTGGTTGGAAAAAACGGCAAGGTTCTTGCGGTTGATCTGGATACCCGTTTTATAGCTCACCTGAACCAATCCAACGTTGAGGTTCTGGAGGCGGACGTTCGGCATCTAACACTTGAGAGCAATTCCTTCGATCTCATTCATGCGCGTTATGTCCTCATTCATATTCCAGACTTTCAAGTAGCGTTAATCAAAATGCTAGAGCTGCTTAAACCGGATGGCTGGATTGTCCTTGAAGAGCCTGATTTTTCGGCGGCAAGAGCAATTGTTGGAGAAAAAACAGCTTGTCAGTCTGTGAATCGGGTCAATCGAGCTATTTTAAAAATGTTTGAGAACCGAGGGATGGATTATGCATTAGGCGTTAAACTGCCTGCAATACTTCAAGGATATGCCTTGCAACTGCTATCTGTAGAGAACGGTGCTCCCTTATCAAATGGCGGTTCAGGTGTAGCAACAGTCATGAAGATGTCTACTTTGCAATTAGCAGAAAAATACGTTGCAACTCATATAGCGACGCAAGAAGATGTTGAAAGATATTGCCAATTTGCAGAAGATCAAAGTGCATGGGCAATTTATTACGCGACAGTGGGAGTCGTAGCTCAGAAGACAGCCGCATAAAGTTGGGTACTAATAGATGAAGGTCAGATCTGCTACTCCTGATGATGTATCGCTCATTTTTTCTTTCATCTATAAAAAATCTGAGTTTGACAGAGATATTGGTGGATTTTCTGGTGTGCTGCAAGTATCTGAGGACAAAATACGCAAGACACTTTTTGGAAGAGTTCCTTTTGCTTACGTTTTGTTTGCATCTTCAGAGTATGAGGTAGGATTCGCACTGTACGGATTCAGATACTCATCATTTGCGGGTCAGCCAAGCATCTGGCTTGATGATTTGTACGTGGATGAAGAGATGAGAAGCCAGGGTGCAGGAGCAGCATTAATGAAGCGACTAGCTCAGATTGCTAAGGAAAATAACTGTACTCACCTTGCTTGGAATGCGGATGCTAGAAACGTTCGTGGGCTTAGTTTTTATGCTCGGTTGGGCGCAGAAATTACAGAGCAGCAAGGCAGTCGATGTTTTTTGAGGTGGGTTCCGTAGGCAGTTACGTCATAAAGCCTTGACTAAAGCATAGCTGGTAAGCATGTGAAAAGAGAAGTCAATGCCAAAGATTGCCCTCACCCTAGCCCTCTCCCTGGGGAGAGGGAACAAGAACTCCGGCTCCCTTCTCTCCAGGGAGAAGGGTTGGGGATGAGGGCACATACTCAAATTCAGCATCCCCGATTAAATCTCCATGATTCTAACCGTCGTCATGCCACCACAAAATTCACTAACTTTCCTGGCACGACAATTACCTTTTTAATCTCCTTGCCTTTCAGATAACGTTGGGCCACCTCTGACTCACGAGCGTACTGCTCTAGCGCTTGCTTATCTGCCTGTGCCGGAACTTGGATTGCGCCACGGGTTTTGCCGTTGATTTGAATTACCAGTGAAATTTCATCAGCAATCAGAGCCTCTGGGTCAAACTTAGGCCAACTTTGGGTATGGATGGAATGGGTATGACCACTCAGGTGCCACAGCTCATCGGCAATGTGAGGCGAAAATGGAGCAAGCAGTAATAACAGCGTCTCAATTCCTTCTGCATAGACTGGAGAATCTTTGCAACCTGCATCAGCCAAAGCGTTACTCAGCTTCATCAATTCTGAGATCGCTGTATTGAACTGATATTCACCATCCAAATCTTCCGTCACTGCCTGAATCGCCGTGTGAACCGCCCGACGCAGATCTTTTTCTTTGGGGTTCAGCGATGTTTGAGGGTGAGAGGATGTTGGCAACTGACCCCTAAAATCAGTTACCAATCGCCAAACTCGATTTAGAAAGCGGAATTGTCCTTCTACATCGGCATCTTCCCACTCCAAGTCTTTTTCCGGAGGCGCTTTAAACAGAATGAACATCCGCGCCGTATCCGCCCCGTACTTTGCTAATACTGCCTCTGGATCAACGCCGTTGTATTTTGACTTGGACATCTTTTCATAAAAGACCTCCAGTGGCTCGTGAGTTTCTGGATCTTTTGGTGCAGCTGGGTCTACTTGATCAGAGGGAATGTATTTGCCAGTGACCGGATTTTTGTAGGTCATTCCCTGAACCATGCCCTGAGTGAGCAAGCGTTGAAAGGGTTCGTCAAAGTTCAACAAGCCGCGATCGCGCAACACTTTAGTAAAGAACCGCGAATACAGCAGGTGCAAAATCGCGTGTTCAATCCCGCCCACATACTGATCCACCGGCATCCAGTCGTTCGTCTTGGCTGGGTCGAAAACCTGATCGTCGTTATTAGCATCGGGATAGCGCAGGAAATACCAGGATGAATCAATAAACGTGTCCATCGTGTCGGTCTCCCGCTTAGCAGGCTTCTCGCAGGTCGGACAGGCGACATCTATCCAGTTACCTAGCTGAGCTAACGGAGACGGGCCGCGACCGCTAAAAGCAACATCTTCAGGCAACTTTACTGGCAAATCTGCCTCAGGAACTGGAACTGTGCCGCAGTCTGGGCAGTGAATGACGGGTATGGGTGCGCCCCAGTAACGCTGTCGCGAAATCAGCCAATCCCGCAGGCGATACTGCACGCGTGCTTTCCCGAAACCCTGTTCCTCCGCGTATTGAATGATTGCTGTCTTAGCTGCGATGGAGACCATACCGTCAAAGGAACCAGAGTGGATCACGATTCCAGACTCGGTATAGGCTTCAGACAGGAGTTCGGAGTTCGAATGGCTACTGTCGGGTGCAATTACGGCTTTGATGGGCAGTTGCTTCTCTTGTGCAAACTTAA
>CAXUIV010000359.1:0-5512 GCA_964250875.1 uncultured bacterium | reverse complement strand
GCGGCAGCCAGTACGTCAACCGCTAGGGCTTGTTCCAGATTGTCATCCATTGAGTCTGCGGGCAGGGAAGAAAGCCCGTCTCCTGATCAATATTATCGCGATCAAATGCTGCGCGCTCAGAGGCGGCGGGATTTCGTGTTGTTGGTTGTTTATATTTTGGTATCACCAATAACAAAGCGGCATGCCTTCTGCCGCCTTGGGTGAGGTCGAAGTTCCCATTCCCTGCGCGAAACGCTCGACAGGCTTAAGCTAGTAGAAGGAGTCAAAAGAGAAGTGGCAAATGGAAATTGGCGTCCCCAAAGAAACAAAGGATCAGGAGTTTCGCGTTGGGCTTAGCCCCAGTAGCGTTCGAGTGCTAGGGGAAAACGGTCACAAGGTTTTTGTTGAATCAGGTGCTGGAATCGGTGCGGGCTTTACAGATGATGAATACCGGCAGTCTGGGGCGCAAACTGTTCCTCCAGAAGCTGCTTGGAATCGCGAACTGGTCGTCAAAGTGAAAGAGCCACTACCGCCAGAGTATCGATTTCTGCAAAAAGGACAGATGTTATTTGCTTACCTGCATTTAGCAGCTGCTCAGAGATTGACCGAACACTTGATTGATTGTGGTGTAACTGCGATCGCTTATGAAACTGTAGAACAAACTGGTAGCAACAAACTACCCCTCCTCACTCCCATGAGCATCATTGCCGGTCGCCTGTCGATTCAGTTTGGTGCCCGGTTTTTAGAACGACAGCAAGGAGGCAGAGGCGTTCTTTTAGGAGGCGTCCCTGGTGTTAGGCCAGGTAGAGTGGTGATTTTAGGTGCTGGTGTTGTAGGCACAGAGGCTGCCCGGATTGCGGTAGGGATGGGTGCATCTGTCCAAATTTTGGATATCAATGTTGAACGATTGTCCTACTTGGAGACCCTATTCGGCTCCAGAGTTGAACTGCTCTACAGTAGCTCTGCCCAGGTTGAGGCTGTTGTTCCTATGGCAGATCTGCTCGTTGGCGCAGTTTTAGTTTTGGGTCGCAAGGCACCCGTCCTTGTGCCACGGCAGTTGGTAAAGCAGATGCGTCCCGGTTCTGTGATTGTAGATGTAGCAGTCGATCAAGGCGGCTGTGTAGAGACGCTGCACCCGACTTCCCACACTCATCCTACTTATGTTGAAGAGGGTGTGGTACACTATGGTGTGCCTAATATGCCCGGTTCTGTGCCCTGGACGGCAACCCAAGCCCTCAACAACAGTACTCTGCCCTACGTGCTTCAGCTTGCTAATCTAGGAATGAAAGCACTGGATTCTAATCCTGCGCTAGCCAGAGGAGTGAATGTGCAAAACCATCGTTTGGTTCATCCAGCCGTGCAAGAAGTGTTTCCCGACTTAGCTAATAGCCTCAAGTAAGGCTTCAGGCGAAGATTAATAAAATTCAGGGCGCTCGTCTGTTTGGAGCGCCAAGTACCCAAACTCCCACAGTAGCTGATATGGCTCATCTAAATCTGCGTCGCCCTCAAAACGTCAGTGGCGATTTCTACGTAGATAGTACCTGCATTGACTGTGATACCTGTCGCTGGATGGCACCAGAGGTGTTCTACCGTGATGAGGAACAGTCAGCAGTCTATCATCAACCAGCTGATGAGGCAGAGCGATTGCGATCGCTCCAGGCTCTCTTAGCTTGCCCTACTAGCTCCATTGGAACTGTAGAAAAACCTCAGGATATGAAAATTGCGCAACTGAGTCTTCCCATCTCAGTCGCTGAAAATGTTTATCACTGTGGCTATCATTCAGAACGTTCTTACGGCGCTGCTAGCTATTTGATTCAAATTCCTGAAGGTAACGTTTTGGTTGATTCTCCCCGCTGGACACCGCCGTTGGTGAAGCGGATCGAAAAGATGGGGGGAATTCGTTATCTGTACCTGACTCATCGGGATGATGTCGCAGATCACCAAAAGTTCCACGAGCATTTTGGATGCGACCGCATCCTCCACACCGACGATATCTCTGCCGGTACCAAGGATGTCGAGATTCAGCTAACCGGATTAGAGCCATTTCAACTGACGCCTGACTTACTAATTATTCCAGTGCCCGGTCACAGCAAAGGTCACACTGTGTTGCTGTACAAGAAGTTTCTCTTTACTGGCGATCATCTTGCTTGGTCAGAGCAGCTAAAGCAACTGATTGCTTTTCGTGAGGTCTGCTGGTATTCCTGGTCAAAACAACTGCAATCGATGCGCCAGTTGGTCAACTACTCGTTTGAATGGGTTTTGCCAGGACATGGACGCCGCCATCATGCTGATGCAGAAACTATGAGCCATCAGATGCAGCAATGTCTTCATTGGATGGAATCTGTTTGATGACCTTGGGGAACAATACGCCCGTAAAGCTGTAAACTGTTGTTTGCGTTTCGTATTCCAACTTCATTGAGTCATCTGTGCGGAAAATCGTTATTGCCGGTAACTGGAAAATGTTTAAAACCCAGGCAGAGTCCCTGGAGTTTTTGCAGGGATTTTTGCCCAGCCTGGAGCAAACCCCCCAAGACCGAGAGGTGGTCTTATGCACTCCCTTCACTTCGCTGCAACTCCTATCCAAGAGCCTGCACGGCAGTCGCGTGCAGTTGGGGGCGCAAAATGTCCATTGGGAGGAAAATGGACCTTATACTGGCGAAATCTCCGGCCCGATGCTGGTAGAAATCGGAGTGCGTTACGTCATTGTCGGTCACAGCGAACGGCGGCAGCACTTCGGCGAAACCGACGAAACTGTCAACTGGCGACTCAAAGCCGCCCAGCGTTATGGTCTTAGCCCGATCCTTTGTGTAGGTGAGACGAAGCACCAGCGAGACGCTGGTGAAGCTGAATCCATCATTACTAAGCAGCTAAAAAAAGACCTGGAGGGCATCGATCAGCAAAATCTGGTAGTTGCTTACGAACCCATCTGGGCGATCGGTACTGGCGACACCTGCGAAGCCGTGGACGCTAACCAAACTATCGGTATAATTCGCAGCCATCTCACCAATTCCCGTGTGCCGATTCAATATGGTGGCTCCGTTAGACCCAACAACATAGACGAAATCATGGCTCAACCTGAGATCGATGGTGTCCTAGTAGGAGGGGCTAGCCTCGATCCCGACAGCTTTGCTCGCATCGTCAATCACAAATAGAATGATGGTATGCAACCCTCACCCCTAGGCAATTGGCTCCTCCAAGGACACTCCTTCGAGTGGGGCAAACGCACCTACGTTATGGGAGTCTTAAACGTCACACCTGATAGCTTTAGTGACGGCGGCGAGTTCAACACAGCAGCAGATGCCTTAACCCAAGCACAGCAACTTGTGGCAGCAGGTGCCGACATTATCGACGTAGGTGGACAATCAACTCGGCCAGGGGCTGACGAAATCTCCCTAGAAGAGGAACTTGATCGGGTGCTACCAGTACTGCAAGCGCTGCGTCAAGAGATTGCAGTACCAATTTCTGTGGATACGACACGGTCAGTCGTTGCAGAGGCAGCTGTAAAAGCAGGTGCAAACTTAGTCAACGACATCTCTGGGGCAACTTTTGATCCCAATATGCTATCAACAGTCGCTCAGCTAAAAATCCCAATTGTCTTAATGCACACTCGTGGAAATCCACAGACAATGCAGCAACTGACTCACTACCGGGATCTGATTGGAGAAATTTACCAATTCCTATTAGACCGAATTTCAGCCGCCACCAAAGAGGGAATTGCTCCATCTCGACTAATCGTCGATCCCGGTATTGGTTTTGCCAAGACCTACACCCAAAACTTGGAGATTTTGCGTCGCCTATCAGCGTTTCGTTCCCTCGGTTGTCCACTACTGGTAGGACCATCGCGCAAAGGTTTTATCGGGCACATCCTCAACCAGCGCGATCCCAAAGCACGAGGTTGGGGCACAGCCGCTGCCTGCTGTGCCGCGATCGCCAACGGTGCCGACATCCTAAGGGTGCATGACGTTAAAGAGATGCGGGAAGTTTGTCAAGTTGCCGACGCCATATGGCGCAGCAACTCAGCACCAGCCTATCCGTAATCAGTCGTAATCAACAACGAACAACAAAAAACGAACAACAGAATTACTTCTTCCCATCTGACGCGCCGTTACCGTTATCATCTTCGTCGTCGGGCATCTGAGTTTCCTTCATATCCTCTGGCAATCTAGCAAGTAAGGCTCCAAAGGCGTCAGATGTTCTCTGGGGTTCCAGGAAAACAATTTTAGAGTTATGGCTCTCACCTAACCTGTAGCTAGCATCAATGTAATTTTGAGCTATCAGATACCGCAATAATTCCTTGGTATCTACTTTTGATCCTAAAGCTTTGGACAAAATTTCCACAGACATGCTAGTGCCTCTAGCTTTAAGAATTGTTGCCTCATGCTCCCCTTCTGCTTCTAGAATTGACGCCCGTCTTCTAATTTCGGCAGCTCGCTGCTCTTCCATTGACTTCAGCACACTTTGAGGCGGCTGAATGTTCTGAATCTCCACCCGTGTAATCTTCACACCCCAGATTGCTGTTCCCTCATCTAGCTGCTGTAACAGGGCGCGATTCATCTCACCTCTAGAGGCAATTGTATCCTCCAGGTTCAGTTGAGCGATCGTGGAGCGGAGCGTGGTTAGAACCAGGTTCCTCAACGCTATTTCAATATCATCAATTTCGTAAAAAGTACGCTCTAGATCCAGGATACGCCAAAATATCACTGCGTCAGCTTCTAGCGATACGTTGTCTTTCGTGATCGCCATCTGAGGCTCAATATCCAAAACCTGCTCTCTCGTCGTCTCTTCTACTACAATTGTATCGACAAAGGGGACAACGAAGTTGAGGCCAGGTCCGAGTTTGCGATGGTACCGACCTAAGCGTTCGACGAGAGCTTCGTTACTTTCATTAACAACCTTCATGGAACCCACAGTGTAGCCGATGATAACGAAGGCTAGAGCCGCGATGATTGCCTGCATGAATACGCTCCTATTGAGCTGTTGAGGGAATAAAAGCTTGGTGATGATTCCAGTCTAATGTGCATTTGTGTCTGGAATATTGTTATTCGGGTCAGAAGCGGTGGCTGGGACAACAATCAAAGTTGTGCCTTCACGGTGAACAACACGGACATTCTCGTGGCGATTGAGTGCTGTGGCTGGATTTTGGCAACGCGCATTCCAGAGAGTGCCCTCGCAATCAACTTGACCGATGCCTCCAGGTGGTATATCTCGCACAACTTGGGCAACGCTTGGTTGTTCTAGTGCTTTAACTTTTGGCGGCACTAAGCGACGCAGTATAACGGCCTGGATAATGAATAACACCCCCCAAAGAATCAGCTGTAAAGTCAGGTTTAAACGATATGGTACCAAGAGGGAGATGATTCCGGTTAGGATGGCAGCGACACCCATTGCAGAAATCGTCGGTCTGGGAATCAGCAAGCTTAGTCCCAAGAAAGAAATGCCGGTAATCAGCCAGAGGGCAGAATTAGACAGCAGGCTCTGTCCCAGTAGTTGAAGTAGCAGTGGCGGTACGTTCACAAGCAGACTCGTCTTGGTT
>CAXUIV010000358.1:0-5539 GCA_964250875.1 uncultured bacterium | reverse complement strand
ACAAGCTAATTTCAACTAAGAATCAGGTAGAAAAGGCTTTTGCCTGTGTAGATGTTGTTCTTAAGAGAAGGTACGAGTTAATTCCCAATTTGATATCAAGCGTACAACCGTATCTACAATACGAAAAAAGTACGCTGATAGAGCTTACCAAACTCAGATCTAAAGCTACTTCAGGCGAGTTATCTAATGATCAAAGAGTTGAAATTGAGGATCAGATATCTAGAAATATTGGTCGTATCATATCACTAATTAATAACTATCCTAATTTAAGAACGGACCAGAACTTCCGGCAGGTACAAGCAGAGCTAGAGGAGACTGAGGAACAAATCTTAGCAGCTAGAAGATTCTATAATTCAGCAGCTAAAGAATACAATAATACCGTCAAAATGCTGCCAACTAACATTTTTGCTTCTCTGATGCACTACAGATTGAAGAGACTATTTGAAGTAAATTAAGTAGGTTGTCGTTGAGAGTGGAAAGTTATTTGTTGAAGTAGGGCATAGGGCAGTGGGCATGGGGCATGGAGAAATTCTTGCCCAGCATGAATTTTGCCAAGCTGTAAATTTTAGCTATCACGATAAGTACGGTAGAACCGCATGTTAAGAAGTGCAGATTGCTAGTTTTCTCCCCATGCCCACTGCCCCATGCCCTAAGTTGTTTTACAGAAATCCTTGTAGTCTGCCTCCACCTGAACAGAGTAGGCTTGAGCATAGTCTAGCAAAGCAGTGCGCCAGTACGTCGTATGGAGTACGGACGGTTGCCCTTTCGCAAAGGCAATGAGATCATCGGCGATCGCTGAACCCTGACGCCCACCGCTGCGTAACTGATCCCAAGCTGTGACTTGACCCATCGTCCTCATCAGCTTCTTTAAGCGTCCCAGCTTACCACTTCCAGCGTTGAGGCTTACCCTGTCTTGTAGAGGCTGCAACTCCCGCAATACGTAAGATTCACCGTCAATCATTATCACCCCCAGCAGTGCTGGTGGCGTTACCTGCACCCGTTGTTGAATCTCCAGCACTCTTTCGGCTTGGCTTGCCCACTGAGGTTGAGGCAGCTTCAAGTAAGGCTGGAGGGAGGATTCGCACTCTTGCTTGAGATCCAACAGATAGTTGCGGTCAGGAGAACCTTTACCTTCAATCAGCAGGACATAACGTCCTACTCCCAAACTACCAGTACCAGCAACTCGTTGAGCCATATCCAACATCTGAAAAAATTTCCGTTCTGGCTGGGTTTCAGCCCAAGCTGCAATCAGGGCTGCAATCTTTTCTCGCTGTGCGTCTGTCGCTGGAAGAGTACGCTTGTTGTCAATCAGTAAACGACGCTTGCCTTTCTTTTCCACTGTGCGCTGGTTCAGAAAATCTTTACGGTCTCGTTCTTTCAGGCTTTCTAATAGATCTTTAACCAACCCCTCAGCAGTCTCCGTTTCCACACCTCGAGCCTGTCCCTTAGCCAAAGCACTGATATAGGCATCCAAAAAGCAATTGCATAAATCCAGTGAGTCAGATTCATCCACCTTCAGCGTGCGAGAACCAACTAGAATACTTGTTACAAAACGAGTCACGTCCCAGGTACAGGGAGCAAGGGCAGCTTCATCAAAATCATTAATATCAAAGTAAACTAGCCGGTTATCACCCTTGTAGCTACCAAAGTTTTCCAGGTGTAAATCGCCACAGATCCACGCTGGCGGCGCTTCATTCAGTGACGAATCAGGCCAATCTTCGTAAAACAGGTGGCAAGTACCACGAAAAAAGGTAAAAACATCAGAACGCATTGCCTGATACTTTAATTCCAGTAGTTTTGGGTCACGTCCTCTATTGAAGCGGTAAATTCTTTCAACAACATCCCTTTCCATTGCAACACCTCGCTTTTTAGGAATAAACCATATCTACTAATTCAAGCTCCAGTCTGAGTTCTTTCACAAAAGTATAGATCTATATCTAGCATGTATAGCAATTCTAAATGAGTTATGAACTGTGGTGCGGGCAGGAAAGCCTGCGCAGGCAAGATGCCTGCACCACATTGTTTACAATTCAAATAGGATCGCTATAGCTCCTTTCGTGTTTAAATATCTCAGGCTGATGGGGTTTCAATGATACTCTCCTCAGCAGTACTCGCGGAATGTTAACATTATGCGCATTCACAACCAAGATGAGGCGATCGCTCGGACATAGGTGACATCAACTTTCAGGAGAAATCGCATGTTTAGAAGTACTAACAGCTTCAAGCAAGGTTATTTCTATATAGTTAGATTGAGCCTCAATCTTTCTATTTGTTCTATTCTCCTTTCCGGATGTGAAGGAAAGCCACTGCTTAACCCTGAGCCTTTTGGCGAATTGTTTGAAGCACGTAACAACCTACTCAGTGCTGCTGAAGTTTTAAAAAAGCAGGATAATCCAAGCACAACTGAGCATGGTCGTGAACTTTACAATGCCGCAGCCGATCCAATCAATGCACTCATAGATGAAGCTAGTATTGCCATATATGCCCATGCGTCAACCGACAGAAGTTTTTTGTCTGATTTTAAAAATCGCCTTGGTAAAGCAGTCAAAGCTACTGCAAATTTTCAAAGTTTTGTAGCTAAAGAAGTGGAAAATGGATCTGCGGGCAGAGAACAGTCTTTGCTTCCCATATCAACTTCACCTGTGGATATTGCCTCTTTATTAGGACAGATAGATACAGCCTTACAGAATGCTAGGCAAGCAAATCTACAGCAGAGAGATAAAATCGTCGGTGTGCTGGAAGCTTTAAAATTAGTGCCCTTCGATCAAGTTGGAGCCATACCAGAATCTAAAAGTCGAACTGGGCAAGAAAAGTAGTTTCAAGGATGAAATCGGTTTAGTCCAGAGCTTAAGAGAACGACACTTTTGAGAGAGGTAGGTTTGATGAAAACTCTGCCACCTTAAATCTAAGGGTTAGTAAAAAGGAGTTTCATCCATGAGTCTCTTTAAACCATGAAGTTATCATCATTTGTTATAAGTATGGGAGAGCTGAGAAAATAAACATTGCCACTCGTAATATTGCTACAGCAAGCTGCAATGGATTTGAGATCGGTCGGCTTGAAGATAAGATCAGATACAAGATCGCAGTCGCGCCTCATCGCCACACATACTACGAAGTTTTTTGGTCAGTTGAAGGAGCAGGAGAACACTATATAGACTTTGTCAACTATGACATGAATTCCAATACCTTATTTTTTGTTTCACCAGGACAAATTCATTACAGTGAGATTGACAGATGTATTGGGTATGCTCTCTTTTTCACAGAGCAATTTCTGTCCAGCCAGGTTCCCACAAGTTTCCTCCGCCGTCTTCCTTTCTATCATTTAGAAGGTCATGAACAAGCCGTACATCTGGGAAATGAGCAGATCCCGTTGTTTCATAGCCTGTTTAGACGTCTGGAGCGTGAGTACCTGTCTGATTTCAGCAAAGAAGACATGCTGCGAGCCTACCTGCAAGTCTTACTCCTTGAAGCAGAGCAGCTCTATGTTCACAAAAAATCTCATCTCGCTCAACCCAGTTCGCTCCTGATTCAGGAATTTAAAGACCTGATTGAGGAACATTTCTTGACCAAAACCGCTGTCAAGGACTATTCCCAACTTTTGCACGTCACAGCTAATCACCTCAACGCCACTGCCAAACAGATAACGGGAAAGACAGCTGGCGACCTTATTCGCACAAGAGTTTTGCTAGAGGCTAAACGTCTGCTGGTTCACTCGGAACAGAGCATCCTGCAAATCTCTCGTCACCTCAACTTTAAAGACCCTGCCTACTTTGGACGCTTCTTCAAAAGATGCACAAATCAATCTCCTGGTGAATTCAGACAGACGATCCGTAAAAAGTACCAGAACTTCTATAAATAATCTCTTTCTACTGGCTCAGCAACCTTCTAATCTCAAACCAGCTAATCCTAAGGAAAACGCTGGATGAACCAGAATACTGCGCTTGGACTTATAGGGGTGATCGGGGTCTGGCTTACTGCCGGACTGGCTTTACCTCTTGTCAACCGTCTCACGGCCCTTTCAGCGGAGCAGCTGATCCTCTCTCGTGGAGCCATTACAGCGCTGCTGGCAATGGTGCTGCTTCGTGGCAATGTATTGACTGGAGTTGACCGTTGGTCGCTCCTACTTGGTGTGTGTTTTTCCCTTGCTTCCCTCGGACTTTATCGCGGCATCCGGACTTGGGGAGTCAGCCGCACCATTACCGTTGTCACCCTTACCCCAATCATAAATTTCCTATTTGCTCAAGGCAGGGGAAAGCCAGTACCACTTGCCGCTCTGCTGAGCTTGATGTTGATCCTGCTTGGAGTCACCCTAGCGCTTAGAAGTAAGGATAAATCCTCTGCTTCTGCTGCTGGATTAGCTTGGAGCCTTTTCGGCGTTCTGATGAATGGACTGTTCTACGAATTTGCTGGTACCACAGTGACACCACCACTCCAAGCCTGCTTCTGGCAAGCCATCTGTTTAGCAGTTGTCGGTGGGTTGGGGAGCCTGCGGGCGAGCTGGGCGTGGTGGCGCGGAAACTTCCAACTGAAAATGGTCGTGGTGAGTTTTGCCCTCATCGGTGGTTTTCTTTATTTTCTCGCCAACCTCATAGCATTCACCAACCTCTCTCAGGTAGTCGCGGCGGTACTCGTTCAAGGAGAAACTCCTGCCGTAATTTTGATGGCCAAAGTCCTGCTTGGAGAGCAACTAAGCCGTACTCAATGGTTAGGAGTGGCGATCGCACTGCTGGGTGCTGGATACCTAAGCTACTCACTCGTGCAGGCTTGAAGACGACTTTAACCAACTCCATTAAGTAGAATAGCTAAAAATACAAACCTTACTAATAACCACAAAGTCACTGTGAAAACTGCTGCACTAAGACTAAAACCAGACCAAGACTTAAAAGAAAGTCTCAAAACTTTCGTCACCTCAAACAACATCGAATCCGGCTTCATCTTAACAACCGTAGGCAGCCTAAAACAGGCAACCATCAGATTTGCCAATCAGAGCCACAGTAAAGTTCTTAATGAAAAATTCGAGATTGTTTCCCTCGTAGGCACCCTCTCAACCAGCGGCATCCACCTTCACATCTCCATCGCCGATCAAGAAGGCAAAACGGTAGGCGGACATCTCGACAGCGGCTGCATCATCTACACAACAGCCGAAATAGTCATCGGCATCAGCCCAGAATTCACCTTCATCAGAACCACCGACGAGCAAACCGGCTTCAAAGAACTACAAATCATCCCCACCCCCGCCTAAACCTCTCCGCGTCCTCTGCGCCTCTGCGGTTCGTAAATCTTAAATTCAACCCACCTACCCCACCACCGTATTCCTAAACAAAACACTAAACGCCCCAGCCCCCAAACCCTCCTGAGGCCACATTCGATAACAAGGCATCGTAGCCAAATGTGACTGGTAAGCACTTAAACGAGGTATCACCACCGGCTGAAATTGAGTAAACCTCTCTAAAAACCATTCACACACCTGCTCATTCTCTTCAGTCGAATAAGTACAAGTCATATAGGCCAAATAGCCCTGCGGTGCAACCAACTGAGC
>CAXUIV010000357.1:0-5539 GCA_964250875.1 uncultured bacterium | reverse complement strand
CCTTCTTTACCAGTGGCGTATAAACGTTCTTCATCTTTATCTTGGCGGCAAACACCCTTGACATAGCCAATGTCATGGCATACAAGCGAGATGATCACGTGTAGCCAGTCCTGACTGGAAACTCCGCCTTCACGAATATGTTTGCCCCGCAGAATTTCCTGTCCTACTAGGGCAACTAAAATTGAGTGTTCGACGTCATGATAGAGGGCATCGCTGTTGGCGATATTTTCCAAGGCCATGCTTCCAGCCCAAGCAATAATTTCTTCATAGTTGGCGTTTAGACCGCCGTAGGTACGCCGGTAGCCTTCCCGAAGTTGTTGAACAAAAGCATTAATCAAAATCTCGGTAGCATTGAACATTTGGGATACTCGCTTGAGAAAGTGTAACTTTAGGCGCAATCAAGGTGAGACAAATTTTTATTCATATCTAGGAGACACGGCGTTACGGAGACTCCTTCGAGAATAGTAAAGCATTCCACTCTGTGATGAAGAGTGGTCGCGCTGCACTAACCACACCGTCATTTAAATTCTAACGAGGCAGACATCCATTACACCCTAGGGGTTGTACCCAAAAAGTGTTTCAGTTTTGACTTCAATCACTAGCTTTAGCTAAAATGCGTCATAGTTTAGATAGTTTAAATACAATAAATACTTAAAACTTTCTTAAGTAAACAGAACAACAGACAACCTATAGTCGGAGGTGGAGGTAGCGCTTTGGGTCACAAAGCTTTTTCAGAATCAGAATCAGCAGAATTGAACGAGGAAGTACCTGTTGATGACCCCACCATTGGGTGGAAGGAACGCCAGTCGTCACGCAGCTGGCTAACCGGATGGTCGGGACTCTTAATGGGCACTGGTTTTGGCATGGCGATCGCCGCTGGCGGAATGCGCTTCCTATCCCACAGTCCTGCCCCTCCCCCTCATAGCCCAGCCCAGCCAAGCCGGGGCATGAGCGTCACTGCTGTCTCTGTAGAGTCCAATCTTATCCCCAGCAAGCTTAACGTCACTGGCACAGTGGCGGCTCGCGACTTACTCCCTGTACTGCCTGAGGTGACGGGTTTACAAATTAGGCAGGTCCTAGTGGAAGAAAACGACGTTGTGCAAGCAGGGCAGGTCATGGCTGTCTTAGATGCGTCGGTACTACAGACGCAACTCGACCAGGCAAAGGCTCAGCTAGCATCTAGTCAGGCAGTAGTGGGTCAAAGACAGGCTGCCTTGGCTCAAGCCCAAGCCACTTTAGTAGATGCCCAGAGGTCGTTCCAACGATACCAGCAACTTGCTAATCAAGGAGCAATTAGTACTCAGGACCGAGATACTCGCGCCACAACTGCGGCGACAACTCAAGAAGCCGTGCGCGTTGCTGAAGCTAATATCACCAGTGCCGAAGCGGATGTTCGCAACAGTGCGGCTCGCGTCTCACAACTTCGCACTCAAATTGGGCAAACGCTAGTTCGCGCCCCAGATGCTGGTGTTGTTGCTGAAAAAATTGCTCGAGTTGGCGATGTGACCAGCGGTACACAGAAACTCTTTTCAATTATCCGGAATGGCACCTTGGAACTGCAAGCAGGAGTAGATTCTAACAAGGAACTGCCGCAGGTCCGAATTGGTGCGCCAGTGGAGATCACTGCTGATAATGATAGGCGAGTACATTTACAGGGGAAGGTGAGAGAAATCGCTCCCCTAGTTGACGCTCAAAGCCGCAAAGCAACCGTCAAGATTGATCTACCACAAACTTCGTTACTGCGCTCTGGTGTATTCGCCCGCGCCGCTATCACGACTAGTACCTCTACTGGTCTGACGCTGCCAGCCCAGGCAGTCCAGGCCCAAGCGAGTGGCAGTTCGATTGTTTTCCTGCTGACGGCAGACAACAAGGTACATGCCCAGCCAGTCAAGGTAGGTGAAGTTCTCAGCGGTAATTCAGTGGAAATTAGGGATGGGTTGAAAGTTGGCGATCGCGTTGTCGTCGCCGGTGCTGGATATCTCCATGACGGCGATCGCGTCCAGCCGCAGTGAGGGGATGGGGTGATGGGGTGATGGGGTGAAAATACCTTGGAATGTAGAGACGTTGCATGCAACGTCTCTACAAATGTCGCTCTAAATTGTTCCTGCAAAGAAAGGGCATAATAAAAAGAGATTTACTTCCTATGCTTAACTTTTATACGCTTGCCTTCTCCTGGTTCTGCCAATCACTCAACAATCGCAATGTCCTTCAACATCTCTGCCTGGTCAATTAAGAAACCAGTACCAACCCTGGTTTTATTTTTGATCTTGACTATCTTGGGCTTGTTCTTCTTCCCTCAACTGGGAATAGACGCCAGTCCTAACCTCGATATCCCTTCAGTTTCTGTCACCGTAAGCCGACCGGGAGCTGATCCAGCAGAACTAGAATCCCAAGTTACCAAGCAAGTTGAGGATTCGGTCGCTGGTTTAGGAAATATCGATCACATTCTCTCCACCGTGACAGATGGTGCCTCTGTCACCACGGTCGATTTTGTGCTGGGTACGAACAGCGATCGCGCTACCAATGATGTGCGTAACGCTGTCGCCCAGATTCGCCAAAATCTGCCGCAAGACATTAGCGACCCAGTTGTCACACGGATTGATGCAGCGGGTGGTTCGATTATGTCCTACGCTGTGGTTTCCGACCAGCAGTCTGTAGCCCAGTTGAGTGAGCTAATTGACCAAACGATTAGCCGTAACCTCCTATCCGTACCGGGTGTGGCTCAGGTTCAGCGGATTGGAGGTGTGGACCGCGAAATTGAGATTTACCTCAATCCAGACCAGCTGCAAGCGCTGGGAATTACTGCGACTCAGGTGAATGAACAGATCCGCGCTCTCAACGTCAATCTACCGGGTGGCAGAGGCAACGTGGGCAGCAGTGAGCAGACTATCCGCACCCTTGGTAGCGCTAGCAATGTGGAAACGTTGAAGAGCTATCAAATTACCCTACCTCAAGGCGGCTTCGTCAGCCTGTCAGCTTTAGGGGAGATCAAGGATAGTTATGCCGAGGCGCGTCAAGCTGCCCGTCTAAATGGCAAACCTGTGGTTGCCTTCTCGATCCTCCGCAGTACGGGTAGCACCCTCGTTACTGTGGAAAGAGGCGTTCGAGCAGCGGTGAAGGAATTTCAAAAGACGCTACCTTCGGATGTGAAACTAGAGCTGATTTACAGTCTAGCTGACTTTATCCAAGACTCTTACCAAGCCTCAATTGACGCCCTCGTTTTGGGATCAGCGTTGGCAGTGGTGACAATATTGGTGTTTTTGCGAGACTGGCGGGCGACTTTGATTACCGCTGTCGCGTTGCCACTATCGGCAATTCCTACTTTTGCCGTTTTAAAGGCGTTTGACTACACCCTTAACAGCATGACTCTCCTAGCACTCTCACTGGTGGTGGGGATTCTAGTGGATGATGCGATCGTCGAAATTGAGAACATTGAGCGGCACATCCAGATGGGTAAAACACCTAGGCAAGCTGCTTTTGACGCTTCTGACGAGATTGGGTTGGCAGTGGTGGCGACCACGATGACGATTGTATCGGTGTTTCTGCCGGTTGCTTTTATGGGTGGCATTCCCGGTCAATACTTTCGCCCCTTTGGCTTAACGGTAGCGGTATCAGTGTTGTTCTCCCTACTCGTGGCCCGCACCATGACGCCACTGATGGCGGCATACTTGATGAAAGACAAGCATCATGATGACAGCTTGCATAAAGACCAGCTCTCCCATCAGTATCGGCGGCTGTTGACCTGGTCCTTGAAGAATCGGGTGAAGACACTGCTCCTTGCCTTGGCTTTCTTCATCGGTAGCATTATGCTGGTGCCCCAAATTCCTAAGGGCTTTATTGATCGAGATGACACAGGGCTTTCTATCGTCTCAATCGAACTGCCTCCCGGCTCTACTCTAGAGCAGACAGATGGAGTGGTGCAACAGGCAACTCAAATTTTGAGGACCGATCCAACATTAGGGCAAACAGTGGTGAGTGTGCTAGCAACAGAGGGTGCCCCAGCAGTGTCAGGTGGGTTTAAGGCTAGTGCCGGTGGCAGTGCGGTGAATACTGCTAGTCTGTATGTCAAGCTCAAGCCTTTGGATCAGCGCCCACCATTCGTAGATCCAAAAACGAAAGCCAAGATTGACCACATTGGGCAAGATGATTTTGAGAATCAGTTGCGGGAACCGTTGAGTAAAATTCCCGGCACCCGGATCAGTTTTAACCAGGGCCGAATTGGTACGAATAAGCAGTTGTCGATTGTCCTCAAAAGTGAAAATGGGGACCTTCTTAACGAGACAGCTGACAAGTTGGTTCAACAAATGGGTCAACTGCCAAATCTAGTGGAAGTTACCTCTGGCGCTAGTCTGCGGGAACCACAGATTCTGGTCAAACCTGACTTTAACTCGGCGGCAGATCAGGGAGTGTCGGTGCAGGCGATCGCTCGTACTGCCTCTCTTGCCACGATCGGAGACATTGATGCGAATCTAGCCAAGTTTGATTTACCAGACCGGCAGATTCCAATTCGAGTGCAGCTAGATCCCAAGTACCGGACAGATATTGACACAGTTAGACATCTTCAGGTGCCTGGTAAAAACAACACCTTGGTGCCATTGCTAGCTGTGGCGAATATTGGTCTCGGTAGTGGTTCTTCACAGATCAATCGCTATGATCGGTCTCGCCAAGTCTCAATTGAGGCCAACCTGCAAGGCATTGAGTTAGGGCCAGCCCTTGATGCAGTGAAGCGATTACCGGCAATAAATCCTCTACCGCCTGGAGTCGTGCAGGAACCCTTTGGCGATGCCAAGGTGATGAAGGATGTTTTTGATGGGTTTGCTAGCGCTTTGGGAACGGCAGTGCTGTTCATCTACGCTGTTCTTGTTTTGCTATTTAGCAATTTCCTGCATCCTGTAACGATTATGGCAGCTTTACCCCTGTCTGTAGGCGGTGCGTTGCTCGGACTACTGGTGGCGCAGAAGACCATAGGTTTGTATTCGCTCATTGGCATTGTGCTACTGATGGGAATTGTTACCAAGAACTCCATCTTGCTCGTGGATTACGCGATGATCAACGAGAAGGAGGGAAAGCCAATGTATGAGGCGGTGCTTGACTCTGGTGTGGCGCGGTTACGACCGATTTTAATGACCACGATCGCCATGATCGCCGGGATGTTACCTATTGCCTTAGGAATTGGGGCTGGGTCTTTGACTCGTAGCCCGATGGCAGTCGCCGTGATCGGTGGTCTCATGACCTCAACTCTGCTCACCTTGGTGGTAGTCCCGGTAGTCTTTACCTATATGGACGGTCTCCGCACTCTGATCTTTCGCCTGCTTCAGGGTGGTGGCAAGCAGCGCAAACATAGGGTTGGGAGAAAGGTGCAACTCCCACCTGCTAACGAAAAGACGCAGCCTAGGCTCCCAGTTCGCAAATAGTTGTATAATGTACTCCAGCACCGGGTTAAAAGCTGAGTGCTGAGTGCGGGCGTAATTCAGTGGTAGAATGTCATCTTCCCATGGTGAACGTCGTCGGTTCGAGCCCGATCGCCCGCTTGAGGACT
>CAXUIV010000356.1:0-5555 GCA_964250875.1 uncultured bacterium | reverse complement strand
TGTCCGAGTAGCGATCGCCCGCTGCAACCCCTAGCGGTAGCGCTTGACCAATCTGGTCGAGTTCTGCCTGAGTTAACGTGACTGCCGTCGCCGCAATGTTCTCTTCTAAATAGGTGCGTCGCTTGGTGCCAGGAATCGGCACAATATCTTCTCCCTGAGCTAAGACCCAAGCCAGAGCTAGCTGTCCTGGTTTTACTCCTTTATTAGCTGCCATTTTCTCAACCTGCTGTACCAGTTCTAGGTTCCGCTGTAAGTTCTCACCCTGGAAGCGGGGATAACGTACAGCCCGAAAATCGCCCGCAGATAGATCCTTGAGGCTCTTAATTTTGCCGGTGAGGAACCCGCGACCGAGAGGGCTATAGGGGACAAAGCCAATTCCCAACTCCCGACAGGTGGGCAGAATCTCTGCTTCTGGTTCCCGACTCCAGAGAGAGTATTCGGTCTGGAGGGCAGAAATCGGGTGAACAGCATGGGCGCGACGAATCGTTGCTGGAGCCGCTTCTGAAAGACCCAAGTATCGAACTTTTCCCTCTTGAACCAATGCTGCCATCGCTCCTACAGTTTCTTCAATTGAGGTATTGGGGTCAACCCGGTGCTGGTAGTAAAGATCGATGGCGTCAACGCCTAAACGCTTCAGGCTGGCTTCACAGGCAGAGCGGACATAGTCAGGCTTACCGTTTACCCCTTGAAAGCTACCATCACTACCACGCACATTGCCAAACTTGGTAGCTATGATTACCTGGTCCCGGTGGTCTTTGATTGCCTTACCGACCAACTCTTCGTTATGACCCAGACCATACATATCGGCAGTGTCGAGAAGTGTGACTCCTAGCTCTAATGCCCGTTGAATTGTGGCGATCGCCTCTGGTTCATCAGCGGTGCCGTAGAACTCTGACATCCCCATACAGCCCAGTCCCAATTCTGAGACCATTAATCCTTGATTACCTAATTTCCGCTGTTTCATCAATTCCACTAGCTAGTTAAAGGCTGCACTGCTCAAACTTGTGAACCTGCTGTAAATACAGTAGAAGCATAGAGGCTTACAGGTCGTCTATCTAAGTGAAGGAAAAGGGGCATAGGGCAAACTTTACTTAACTCGTTCCCTAACTTTCCTTAAGTTTTAGACATCGACGCAGCTAAATCTAACTTATAGAGTAGTGATGTCATGAAGAGATGAGTTTTACTCAATGTCTAAAGTGACGGCAAAGCGCTAAATTGACCTATTTGGAAGACCATCATGTTGTTCAACAAATTTGTTATCAAGTCACAGAAGTTCTTGTGTTTTGGATTAAGCCTTTTGACAGCTTCTTCTATCACTTTGTCGGCTAATAAATCTCAAGCCAGTGTGTTTAACCAACACGCCGATCTAATTGCTCAAGCTTTACCAGTTGATCCAGCACCAGCAAAACCTTCTCCAGCCTCATTTCCTCTAGATACCGTAACCTGGAAGACCATAATCGGACCTACATCAGCATCGACGTATAGTCTTCTGAGTGATGGTGGTGTGGTTGGCACATTTTTTGGACGGACTGGTGACCAATATGCCACCAGTTCTCAAACCGGAAACATTTTTCACTATGACCAAAACAACGCCGTGTGGAACCAAATTGGTGGCCCTGGTAAAGAGTTTGTGGTTGACGATGATGGCAATTTATATGGCATCACTCCTGATGGCCAGACTGTGGCTGAATTCCCCGCCGCAACTCAGCAGTGGCAACCAATCGGCGGTCCAGCAGCTCATCTTTATGCAGGGGGAGGTTCGCTGTTTGCCACTAACACAACTACAGGCAATATCTCTCAATATAAAGACGGAAATTGGACTGAAATCGGTGGTCCTGGTAAAGAATTCGTGGTGAGCGACCTGGGCGATTTATATGGCATCACTCCTGATGGCACTGCTGTGTTTAAATATCTTGGCATACCATATCAGTGGCAAAAAATTGGTGGTCCAGCAGCTCATCTTTACGCTGGAAGGTTTTCTCTTTACGCTACTGACCCGAACACAGGCAACATCTCTAAGTACCAAGGTGGAACTTCTTGGGTCAAGGTAGGAGGTCCAGCAAAAACGTTTACCGTTAGTGTCTATGACCACTTATACAGCCTAGCTCTTAATGGCAAAGCTGTATATGAATATCTCGGCCAACCGAATCAATGGGTACAGCTCAGCATGCCTAGTAATGATATGAATCCAACAGGATATTTGACCAATATCTACGTTGGTTCGCCGTACCTTTACGCTACTGACGCATTGGGGGATCTCCTGCAAGTAGCAGACCCAATCTCACTGCCATTCGATCAGCCATCACCTTGAGTTCAATCTGAAAGTATTTATAACAGTTGTGTTGATAAAAGATTGAAATCTCTTTGGCATTCAACCAACACAACTGTAAATTCTTCCTGGTTCAGCATTTTTGTGATGACTAAATTGAATGTCTATCAACCCAATCTCAAGGAATCAACCTCATGCTTACTCAACAACTCTCTAAATTCCGTAGCACCTTGCTTACAACCATGACTCTGCTGAGTTTTGGGCTTTCTCTCGGTAGCTTACTCCCCAACCATGCAGCAACCGCGCAATCCATACCTCAATCAAAAGACTCACGTCATTACCGCCCGATGATGACTAAACAATTAAAAACGCCTGACTCTAACTCTATCTCCTTGAATTTTGGGAACAATCACGTTATCAATATTCTTGACTATAGCTGGACTGTGAGCAACAATGGCACTCCAATTATTGCTCCTGATCTTGGTGCAGAATCTAGTAAAGCGATTGCCCCTAATGCGGGAGAGTTTACCTTTACCACCGATGAGAATGCTCTCTCACCAGAATTGAAGGCTACGGTTGCTTCCGATGCCCCTTTGCCACTCTTAGAATTAGATAGTGTAGATGCAAAAGGTCAATCAACCGCCACCTGGAAGTTAACGAATGCCATTATCACTAGCGTCCAGATGTCAGAAGGGGCGAGCCATCCCACAGAATCCTTTACCGTTCACTTTGACAAGCTAGAATTTACCTACTCTAGCAATTTGACACAAGCGACCACAAGCTGGGATTATGTCGAAAATCAGGGTAGCATCAGCACAAACGGACAGGAGCAATCGCAAAAACTCGTTGACAACTTTCTCAATCTTGGAAATGGACAAAATCTTGCCATTCAAAGTTTTAGCTGGAGCAAGTCAAATTCTGGCGGTTATACTGGCACCAGTGCTAGCAAAGTTCAGTCTGGCAACTTCACTTTTACGACTGGATTCGGTGCGGCTAGCACTGAGTTAACGTTTCTAGTAAATTCAGGTAGTACCTTAAAAGAAGTAATCTTTTCTCAGACTGATGCTCATGGCAAATTATTGAATCAGTGGATACTGGATAATGTGGTTGTGGCTTCAAATCAAATCTCAGCAACCGGAAACCAAGCTCTCGATAAATTTACTCTGTCTGCCAGCAAAGTGACTGAGAAAGTGTTTGATGCAAAAGGGAATGCGACTTCTCAAACCTGGGATATCCTAACTAATTCGGCTCAACCTAATTAACACTGCAAGCCTCTCGCTCCTCGTGCAATTTTCGCAATCTTTGCCGATTCATCACCACCAACCGCAACAGTTACCTCAATCTCTATCATTTCAGCAGCCGATTGCTAGAAATTAGTCCACAGATTACCCCTCCTTTCAACCTAGCCGATTGCTAGAAATTAGTCCACAGATTACCCCTTCTTTCAACCTTGACAGTCTACTGTCCACCTCAACCGCTACTTGTAGCTTGCGATTTAGAGCGGGTGCAGCGAGAAAGTATCCACGGTTTATCTATCGATGACTTGGCAGAGCTAGACGATGCGGATGATGCTGTAATTGAAGGACTGGAATCTCTACTTAACTCGTTCCCTAACTTTCCTTAATTTTTAGACATCGACATTACTGAATCTAACTCATAGATTAGTGATGCTATGAAGAGATGAGTTCCACTCAATATCTGATATGGCTGCAAAACGCAAACTCAACTCATCGAAACCATCATGTTATTTAACAAATTTATTAGCAGTTCACAGAAGCTTTTGTGCTTGGAATTAAGCCTTCTGATGGTTGCTTCCATTACTCTGTTAGCCAATAACTCTCAGGCCAGCAAACCCGACCAGCACGTTGATTTAATCGCTCAAACTCCAATTCCAGGAGCAACTCCAGTTCCAACTCCTACTCCAGTCCCAACTTCTACTCCAGTCCTCGTTCCCTCGAAAACCCCAATTAGACTTCATCATTATCATCATAGACGTATAGTCTTTTGAGTGATGGTGGTGCGGCTGCCACAGTTGCACATGTAGCTTAAATCGGCTTGCAATATTAGGTAAATAAAATTTCAAATACTTTCTTTGACTTAAACCCATTTAAAGGAATTTTTAGAATTCAGCATCTCTTTGATAACTGCATCCCTCATCTTTTTTGTATGGAGTATAACCATCATGAAACGCAGAAGAAAATCTTTCCAATCCTCAATCTTCGTTGTTTTTAGTGTTGCCATTGCTATAATCGTCTCTGTTTCTATTCTATCTGGAGTGCGAGCTGTTCGTGCCCAAGCAACGCCTAACCTAACTGACCCCAATGTAATCCAAGTATGTGTTGATCGCGAAAATGGTAAGCTCCGAATTATAACTGCCACCACTGCCTGCCGCAGAAATGAACAAGCGCTCAGTTGGAACAAAATGGGGCAGCCTGGAGCGCCTGGAGCGCCTGGAGTACAAGGGCCTCAAGGACCTGCGGGACCTCCAGGTCCTCAAGGTCCAGCAGGGGCAACCACGCCGGATGCACGCTTCGGACAGAATACGAACAAGGCAGCAGCGGGCCAAGGACAGAACTGTACCTTAGGAGAAATCATTCTATCCGCAGGGTCGATTGCTAACGGGATTCCTGCCAATGGGCAAACGTTACCGATCAGTCAAAATGCAGCACTCTTTTCATTACTTGGAGTCACCTATGGCGGTGATGGTCAAATAAGCTTCCATCTGCCTGATTTGAGAAGTGTTGCACCCAACGAATTGACCTATAGCATCTGTACTCAGGGAATCTTCCCGTCCCGGCTTTAACAAACTCAAAGCAGCGATCGCTGCTTTGACTGCTCCGAGTGAACGCGCTTACTAAAATTGAGATCGCGTGCATCTTGCTCAAAAACAAGCAAGCCCCTGGTGTGGATACCAGGGGCTAATGATTGAGACTACATCAATTTTAGATAGTCACTCTTACTTAATGAGCCGGGTGATTAGCGTGAACAGGTACTTTCGCTCGCTTGGTTGCTTTTGGCAGCATTCCAGCAGAGGACAAACCGACGATGACCATAACCGCTAAGACGCTAAGAATCGCCGCCCCACCTAGCTGATTGGCCCCAGTAACTGGTGCCACAGAGTGGGAGGTAGAAGCAACTTCGGTTGATTGATGAATAGGAGCCGCAACTGCAATGAGAGCCATAAGTTTCACCTAAAAATGAGTGGATGTTTAGGTGCGTTCCTTCGGGTTTAACCCCTACTTCCGTCTCCCCAGTGAGTCCAGTCAGGATGGCTAAGGCTAGAGGG
>CAXUIV010000355.1:0-5558 GCA_964250875.1 uncultured bacterium | reverse complement strand
AGTTCGGTGACAGCTGGCACCAGTGGCATACCGAGGTAAACAATTCGCTCTTTGAGTAACAAAGAGGGTAAGTCTGGCGGCGGTGTCCTGTAGAAATTATCGCCGTAGTACGGAGCTTGAACAGCCTTGATGGGTTCCATAGCAACTGATTGCCTGAAATAATATGCCAATGTCTTTGATTAATCCTAACGTGATGCCAGATATAGCAGTGGTACGGATTCCTAGAACGGTGTTTAGTAATCTCTGGGTGCGATCGCTCTGGCGCGTAGGATATTCTTTATTAGTAATGTAGTCGTCGTTGATGATTCTAGGACGGTCGCGCTTGGAGTCATCAACAATACACCTTGACCTATTGGGGAACACTGCTGATGAAGGTCTTGTTGCAGCCTGCTTTAAGTGATACTAACCTGGACGCGAACCAAACGAACAGTCAGCGCCAGTTGGCTATCTCGATCTCGGCGATCGCATCTGAAACTGACCGGAGTGCGCCGCTCAATTTATGCCTGATCCTAGACCACAGTGGTTCAATGAGTGGGCGACCATTAGAAACGGTCAAACAAGCGGCTCAACGCCTGATTGACAGACTCTCCCCAGATGACCGCCTCTCGGTTGTTGCATTCGATCACCGAGCTAGAGTCTTAGTCCCTAATCAAACCGTTGAAAATCCAGACCGCATTAAACAGCAAATCAATCGGCTCTCTGCTGACGGCGGTACTGCAATTGATGAGGGGCTGCGACTAGGAATTGAGGAGTTGGCAAAGGGCAAAAAAGAAACAATTTCCCAAGTATTCCTCCTTACCGATGGTGAAAATGAACACGGTGATAACAACCGCTGCCTCAAGCTGGCTCAACTAGCGGCTGGTTATAACCTGACATTAAACACGTTAGGATTTGGCAATCATTGGAACCAGGATGTTCTGGAACAAATTTCCGATGCTGGCGGTGGAACTCTGTCTCATATTGAGCAGCCAGATCAGGCAGTCAACGAGTTCAACCGCTTGTTCAACCGGATTCAGTCTGTGTCATTAACGAATGCCTACCTGCTGCTATCTTTGATGCCAAATGTGCGGTTAGCAGAACTCAAGCCGATTGCTCAGGTAGCTCCAGACACGATTGAACTACCGGCGCAGCAAGCACCAGATGGTCGGTATGAGTTACGCTTGGGAGACTTGATGCAGAATGCACGGGTCATCTTAGCGAATCTTTACATAGGACAAATGCCGGAAGGCAGGCAGGTCGTTGCTACTGTGCAAGTCCGCTACGATGACCCAGCGCTCAATCAGGTGGGGCTTTTATCACAGAGTTCGCCGGTTGAGGTGAACATCGTGCGGCAGTATCAACCCGCTCCCAACGCCCAGGTACAGCAGTATATCCTAGCGTTAGCAAAGTACCGTCAGACTCAGATGGCAGAAGCGAAGCTGCAACAGGGCGATCGCTCTGGAGCAGCGACGATGCTGCAAACAGCCGCCAAAACCGCGCTGCAAATGGGAGACAAAGGAGCTGCAACTGTGTTGCAAACGAGTGCAACTCGCCTGCAATCAGGTGAAGACCTTTCAGAGGCAGACCGAAAGAAGACTCGGATTGTCTCTAAAACTGTGTTGCAGGATGGTCCTAGTTATGAAGATTAACTTACTGTCGGCGCTCAATGATGCCAATGTTGACGCAACCCAATCCAGTAGCCAGCGTCAGCTAGGGGTTTCCATCTCGGCAGGTGCTGGCGAGATGGACCGGGATGTGCCGCTCAATCTGTGCCTGATTCTCGACCACAGCGGTTCAATGGCTGGACAACCGCTGAAAGCAGTGAAACAGGCAGTTGAGCAGTTACTAGAGCAGCTAAAGCCGGACGATCGCATCTCAGTTGTTGCCTTTGATGACACAGCTAAAGTTATTGTCCCTAGCCAAGTCATCGAAGCCGAAACTGACCGGATTAAATCTCAAATCGGGCAACTGACAGCTGGCGGCGGTACGGTGATTAGTGCTGGTTTGCAGCTGGGAATCGAAGAACTATCGAAGGGCAGTGAGAGTATTTCCCAGGCGTTTCTACTCACAGATGGTCGCGGGCAACAGAGTTGGCGGTTCTTAGGCTGGGAAATGGGGCTAGATGACAACAAGCGCTGCCTTGAATTGGCACATCAAGCTGCTAACGCCAGCATAACTATAAATACTTTGGGATTTGGTGATGATTGGAACCAGAACATTCTGGAAAACATCGCCGACGCTGGTGGCGGTACCCTAACCTATATCCAGCGTTCTGACCAGATGGTGGACGAGTTTAGCCGCCTGTTCAGGCGAGTGCAGTCTGTTCATCTGACCAATGCCTACTTGCTGCTGTCTCTCATGCCGCAGGTACGCTTGGCGGAGCTCAAACCGATTGCGCAAGTAGCTCCTGATGTCATTGAACTACCAATCCAGCAGGAGAATGAACGGTTTGCGGTGCGATTGGGAGACTTGATGAAGGACGTACCGCGAGTGATTCTAGCTAACATTTACATCGGCAAGCTGCCTGAGGGCGAACAGGTCATTGCAAACTTACAGGTTCGCTATGACCAGCCGACGGGGAATCAGTCGGGTATGCTTTCCCACATTGTGCCAGTAACGGCGAACGTTGTCCGGGTCCATCATCCGGCACCCAATTCCCAGGTCCAGCAGTACATTTTGGGCTTAGCAAAATACCGGCAAACGCAGTTAGCGGAGGCGAAGCTGCAACAGGGCGATCGCGCTGGGGCAGCAACAATGCTGCAAACAGCCGCCAGAACTGCACTACAGCTGGGCGATCAAGGAGCAGCAACAGTGTTGCAAACGAGTGCAACCCTTCTACAGTCTGGGCAGGAGCTTTCAGACGCGGATTTGAAGAAGACGCGGATTGCTTCTAAGACTACGTTGCAGGAGTAAGAATAATAGAATTCGGCTGAGAGTATCTAGATCAGGCAACAGCAGAAGCTTGCGGTCTAGCAAAAATCATTCTTCCCGCTGAGGTTTGTAGGGCGCTTGTCACCACGACCCGCAGTTCACCGCCAACATAACCGCTGCCTTCCTCAACAACGACCATTGTGCCGTCCTCTAGGTAGCCAATGCCTTGGCTAGGCTCTTTGCCTTCCTTAAGAATCTTCAGGTCAATGTTGTCACCGGGCAGATAAGTTGGACGCACTGCCTGCACCAGGTCGTTGACGTTCAGTACTAGGACTTTCTGCACGCTAGCGACTTTGGATAAGTTGTAGTCGTTGGTCAAAAGGATGCCGTTAATTTCTTGAGCAAACCGCACCAGCTTAGCATCCACGGTTGGAATATCTTCATAGTCGGCTGGATTGATGATAATGCGATCTGGGTAAGCTGCCTTGAGTCGGTCGAGAATCTCCAGTCCTCGCCGTCCTCGAATCCGCTTCTGGTCTTTAGCACCGTCCGCCAGTTGCTGTAGTTCCTGCAATACGAACTGTGGTACGATAATCTGCCCTTCTAAAAATCCTGTATTTAGCAATGGTTCTATCCGCCCATCAATGATGCAGCTTGTGTCTAGTACTTTGGTGGGGGCTGCTTTGAGTGTGCCTTCCGCCACGAGCGTCGTTTCCAATGTATTGGGATTGATAAGCCGTAGGAAGGAGCGACCATGAGCGTCGGCTAGGCTGACACCAGAGAAAGCAAATATGATACTGCCCAAAACCGCAATCAGTGGCTTAATGAAAGAGAAGTCTTGAGGAATGGGCAACAGGAATAGTGGTGCCAGCATTAAGTTGGCAATCAGTAAACCGATTACCAGACCAATGGCACGGGTCAAGATGACCTCAACGGGCATCTGGCGGACTTGCACTTCCAAACGGCGGTAGGTAATCTGGAAGCTCAATCCAGTGGCACCACCAATTATGGCGGCGAAGGCGGCAACAACCCAGCGTAAAGCGTCCAGATTTGTGACTTGCTCCAGCATACCGCCTGGCAGCAGTTCAATGCTGTAGAAGCCTAGCCCTGCTCCTGCTACGATAAATGAAAGAATAATAATGGCATCAAGCATGGTTTCAACCCAATTGAGTTTGGTGGCGAATCCAGAGGAGGAATTCAACCAACCCTTTCATCTTTGACTCAGTCATTAACCAAGTACTCTTTTCATTATATATTTGCGTTCTCGCTCGCTTGTTCCTAACCTAATTTAAGAAAAATATTCAACCGCTGATAAATTGAGTACTTATACTAAATTCATCTTTTTGACAAAAACTCTGTAACTCTTATATAGTCCCGCTTTTCTGCTTGATTCATAGAGCAGAAATAGTACATATCTTTACTCATTGTCTTGTATCTTTACCCAATTAAGGTGGTTTGAAAGAAATTATTAAATTTGGCTGGAGGGGTCTATTATTCAAGCCGTTTGTAAATGTTCTAATTTTTACTGAGGTTGCGTGGAAATTCACTTAAATCCAACTCAAGCAGCCAGACATTTGTGTGTTCCCACCTCTGTCTACCTGCATATTCCTTTCTGCAGACGGCGGTGCTACTACTGTGATTTCGCCGTCTCGATTGTGGGCGATCGCCTGCGTGGTGATACCTCTGGAACGATCTCCCAGTATGTTGATGTGCTGTGTCAGGAGATAGCGATCGCGCCAGCTTGGGGTCAATCAATCAAGACGGTGTTTTTTGGTGGCGGTACTCCATCGCTTCTGTCTGTAAATCAGGTAGCTCGCATTTTAGAGGCGGTTAATGAGCGATTTGAGATTTCAGCGGATGCGGAAATTTCGATGGAGATGGACCCAGGGACGTTTGATCTGGAGCAACTGCAAGGCTACCGGACAGCTGGCGTGAATCGGGTCAGTCTAGGCGTGCAGTCGTTTCAGCCAGCTATGCTACAGGTGAGCGGGCGATCGCACAATTCTAGCGATATTCATACGGCAATTGAGCTGGTTCAAGGAGTGGTTCCCAACTTTAGTTTAGATTTAATTTCGGGTCTGCCGTATCAAACACTAGAACAGTGGCGGAATGACCTGGAGACGGCGGTGGCGATCGCTCCTAACCACATTTCGATCTATGATCTTACGATTGAGCCAGTGACTGCTTTTGGACGGCAGTATCAACCTGGTATTCAACCCCTACCTACAGATGAGACCACAGTAGAAATGTATCAGCTAGCTCAGCAAGTTCTTACTTCTGCTGGCTACGAACATTATGAAATCTCCAACTATGCTCAGGTGGGTTATCAGTGTCGCCACAATCGGGTTTACTGGGAGAATCGTCCCTATTACGGCTTTGGGATGGGGGCGGCAAGTTATGTTGAGGGGCAGCGGTTCACCCGACCGCGTAAGACTGGGGAGTATTACTCGTGGGTGCAGCAGCTGACTGGCAGTAGGGGAGTAATTGACTGCCCACAGACGCCAGTAGGGGAGGTTTTGCTTGAGACGTTGATGCTGGGGCTGCGACTGGCAGATGGCGTAAGTTTATCACTTCTAGTTCAGCAGTTTGGTGAGGAGATGCTGGAACCGATTTGGGGTTGTCTGCGGCCTTATATTCGTAAAGGTTGGGTGGAGGTTGTGGGAGCGGCGGTGCCTGGTGAGGGGCGCTTAAGGTTGACGGACCCAGAG
>CAXUIV010000354.1:3499-5619 GCA_964250875.1 uncultured bacterium | reverse complement strand
TCGCGTTTTGCTACCTGCATCAACGCTGAGGTACATTCCCGCACCTGAGCTACAGAACCGGGAGCTGAGGCCATGGAGGGAACATAAACTGTTTGGATACTGTCAATAACAGCTACGTTTGGTTTGAGTGACTCTAACTCCCTCAAGATCTCTTCCAGATTCGTCTCCGGCAGTATGTAGAGGTCTGCACCCTGCTCTACTGGCAAGGCAGCGGCTAAAAGTGGAGTCGAGGCTACCTCCACATCTACCACATCTATATCTGAGTCTGATGGCGGACTAGACTCCTGTCCCGTAGTCACCCCCAAACGCGAAGCTCTAAGCTTGACTTGCTGTCCTGATTCTTCTCCACAGACGTAGAGGATGCGGTACTGTTGAGCCAGTCGGTTTGAAACCTGAAGCAGCAGCGTCGATTTGCCTATGCCTGGATCACCACCAATGAGTACCAAAGAGCCAGGGACGATGCCGCCACCAAGCACCCGATCCAGTTCTCCATAGCCAGAGAACCAACGTGGCTGCTGCCGGTCGGTGATTTGGGCAAACGTTAGAGATGCTCTTGGTTTGGCTTTGCCTGGTGACTTACCGTTCCGACTGGGTTGCAGACCTCCTCGACTGGGTAAAGCTGCTGGTGCTGTCGTCATCTGCTCTTCTAAAGAGCTGTAAGTGCCGCAGTTTGGACACTTACCAAACCATTGGGGGGACTCTGCCCCACATTCATTACAAACGTAGTAGGTTCGAGGCTTTGGCATTCGTTAATTATTACAGCAGATTCGTAAACGTTAACAAGGGCTGAAATGCAGCGATAGCTAGAGTTTTAGCTTTTTCAAAACAACTGAATGTGGTGATATCTTAAAAGTAATAGTACAAAAGTACAAAAAACTACCGAGCAAAAATTTCAATTAATTAAGAGGAGCATGAAAAAGCTTGGAAAACCATAAAGAAAAGATTTTAGTAGTCGATGACGAAGCCAGCATTCGCCGGATTCTAGAAACCCGGCTCTCCATGATTGGTTACGATGTCGTGACTGCTGCCGATGGCGAAGAGGCTTTAGACACATTTCGCAAAGCTGGCCCCGACCTAGTGGTTTTGGATGTCATGATGCCAAAACTTGACGGCTATGGTGTCTGTCAAGAACTGCGGAAGGAATCCGACGTCCCTATCATTATGCTAACAGCGTTAGGAGATGTGGCAGACCGGATCACTGGGCTAGAGCTGGGTGCTGACGACTACGTTGTTAAACCCTTCTCTCCCAAAGAGCTAGAAGCCCGCATCCGCTCAGTGCTTCGTCGTGTAGATAAAACGGGCGTTACTGGCATTCCTAGCTCTGGTGTCATCCACGTCACCAGCTTAAGAATTGACACAAACAAGCGGCAAGTCTACAAAGGCGATGAGCGGATTCGCCTGACTGGCATGGAGTTTAGCCTTCTGGAGTTATTAGTCAGCCGTTCTGGAGAGGCGTTTTCTCGCTCAGAAATCCTACAGGAAGTCTGGGGATACACACCAGAGCGGCATGTGGATACTCGTGTAGTAGATGTTCACATCTCGCGTCTCCGAGCGAAATTAGAGGACGACCCCAGCAATCCAGAGCTGATCCTAACAGCACGCGGCACCGGCTATTTGTTCCAAAGGATCATTGAACCAGGGGAAGAGTGAGAATAGTTTTGAGTTTTGAGTTGAAGACTTGGAATAGTTTTGAGTTTTGCACCTTTACGCCTAACGGCTTCGCTGCGTTCGTGCGACCGAAAAATCATTTATGCAAGAGGTTTAATAAGCTTTTAACTCAAAACTCGAAGCTACTTTTAATTTCCTAACTCAAAACTCAAAACTACCTTAGACTATGGCTACCGATCAGAATCGAGTTTTACGGCGTCTACCTATCGCTGTTGGTGGATTGGCGGGGACATTGCTGATGATTAACCGTCTACTGACGCCTGAGCTAACCGACTCTCAAGCGCGTGCGGATGCACTGGGCGTGATTCTAAGTGCAGTGTTGATTTTGACAGGTTTACTATGGCAGCAAGTACAAGCGCGATCACCAGATACCGTCACTTTAATTGGAGAGGAAGGTTTTGAACTGGCACCGTTGCCAGAACCAGTGAGAACAGAACTCGCTTGGGCGTCGC
>CAXUIV010000354.1:0-3399 GCA_964250875.1 uncultured bacterium | reverse complement strand
TATGCTGATTCTCTACTGGCTGCTCATTGTCCTCATGGTTATCGGTGCAGTTGGAGCGGTGGTACCGGGAATTCCAGGTACCACATTAATTGTCATCGCTGTAGCAATCTGGGGGGCTGTTGGCGGTTTCAGTGGTGTGAGTGTAGCACTGCCAGTGGCGATCGTGGTCTTGCTGCTCAACATCGCGATTGATTTTTTGGCTAGCTATTGGGGAGCAAAACAGGCTGGTGCTAGCAAGTGGGGCCAAATAGGATCCATTGCGGGTCTAGTGCTAGGGATTCTAGGATTTTTACCAACTCTGCCGTTTGGTGGACCGTTGCTAGGAATTTTGCTGGGGCCACTTTTAGGAGCAATCGTGGGAGAGTTGCTCTACCGGCGGAATTTGCTGGTGGCGCTCAAGGCTGGGGTCGGAATCGTGGCGGGTTCATTAGTCGGGAACTTGATTCAGGGACTGTTGGCGATCGCGACTGTTGTGGTTTTTCTGTTCTCGACTTGGTCGCAGGTAGCGGGGGGATGAATGTGAGTTCTGAGTTCTGAGTTCGGGGTGCGGAGTTCGGAGCTTGGAGGGCTGAGGGGTGGTGGGTGATAACGTTTTGCGTAACAGTTTTATTGATAGTGTGAGTGTGTCAACAGCACTAATTAATCAGAGGGAATTCAGTGGAATATCGGCACTTGGGCAAGCATGGCATCCGGGTTTCTGAGGTCTGTTTGGGATCGTGGCTCACCTACGGAGCAGCAAAAGAGGAGAGCGAAGCCCGCGCCTGTATTGAACAAGCCTATGACTTAGGAATCAACTTTTTTGATACCGCCAACGTCTACGCGAGGGGAGAATGTGAAAAGGTTGTTGGCAAAGTATTAAGTCAATACCCACGTCACTCCATCGTTCTGGCTACTAAGGTTTACTTTCCTATGGGAGATGGCCCAAACGATCACGGACTGTCCCGCAAGCACATATTAGAGCAGTGCGATGCTAGTCTCAAGCGTCTGGGTGTAGACTACATCGATCTGTATCAAGCCCATCGCTACGATCCATCTGTACCTCTAGCTGAGACTTTGATGGCCTTTGATCATCTGGTACGGCAAGGAAAAATTCTTTATTACGGGGTTTCGGAGTGGAGTGCTGGTCAAATAGCTCATGCTGCTGATTTAATTCGACTGGCGGGACTAGCACCAATTGTCTCAAATCAGCCTCAGTACAACATGTTACAGCGAGGGATTGAGAAAGAGGTGTTGCCGCTCTGTGGTCGCGAAGGAATTGGGATTATCAATTTCTCACCCTTAGCCCAAGGACTACTAACGGGTAAGTATAAACCTGGGGCACCTTTGCCAGCTGGCTCTCGCGCTAGCGATCCTAAGCAAAATATGTTTATGAATAAAGGAGAGTTAGATCAACAGCAGTTAGCCAAGGTGCAGCAATTAACTTCCTTGGCGCAGCAAGAAGATCTGAGTCTAAGTCAAATGGCGCTAGCCTGGTGCCTCAGAAATCCCGAACTGAGTAGCGTCATCATTGGCGCGACGAAGCCGGAACAAGTCGTAGAAAATGTGGGAGCGTCAGGCAAAAAACTCTCAGCACAGACGCTACAGACGATTGATGAGATATTCTCCTAGAGACTTATAAAAAAGGCATAATCATTATACTGAAACAGATGAAGTGGAATTTGAATTTGACGACCATAAAAGCCAATCTAACTTGGCAAAGCACGAAATCAACTTTGTAGAGTCTCAACAACTCTGGGCCGATTCTGACAGAATAGAAATTCCTGCTCGGACAGAAGACGAACCGAGATTTCTGGTAATAGGTAAGATAGCTCAAAAATGCTGGTCAGCAATCATCACCTATCGAGAAAACAGAGTACGGATCATCTCAGTTCGGCGAGCGCGAAAAGAAGAGGTAGTCATTTATGAAAGCAACAGAATTTGATGCCAAGTTCGCTGATGGAGAAGACATTACCGAATTCTTGGACCTTTCCCAGGCTAAGCGGCCTGGACATGAGCAGAAACGAGTCAACGTTGATTTTCCAATCTGGATGATTGAAGCATTAGACTACGAAGCGAAACGGTTAGGTGTCACCCGCCAGTCAATCATTAAGGTATGGATTGCTGAACGGCTTGAACAGCTACCTCACTGAAGTTGGGCCGTAGGGATTCTAATCGATACTACCACCCGCTGCTTCTCCTTATTTCCCCCTCAAATCCTCATTGCTCTGTCAGTCCTTGGACGCTTACGGGGCTGGTTGGATTTACCTACATCTATAGCAGTTTTTATTTGAATGCAGAACGGTTGGCCGAGTTAGGGTAGAAGAAAAGAGCGCTAGGACACTGGCAGAGTCCTTTCTTTAGCCCAAAGCAACAATTCACGCTCCGCGTCCAAGTTGCTGGTATTATTACTGATTCACAAAAATTTTAACCCTCTTAAGATAATGAGCAAGAATATTGCCAGTATAGAGGTGCAACCATGGGTGAAATTACCAAAGAGGAAATGCGTGAAAGATTAGGAAACATTGATCAAATTCGCGATATTATCTTCGGGCCTCAGCTGCGAGAATCTAACAGTCGAATTGCTCAAATAGAGTCTGACTTAGCGTCGTTACAGCAAGAACTGCGCGATCGCACTGACCAGGTTAAAACTGCTCTTTCTACAGAACTACGCGCAGCAGTTGACTCTTTGGAGAAAAAACTCAAGTCAGTCAGCTTAAGCGCTCAAGAAGAGAGCCTTGACCTGCGGCAACAGCTTGACCGCGTCAGCAAAAAGTTTTCTAATAGTGTCGAAGCACTGGATCAAACAGTCGATAAGCAGACAAACGCGCTTCGCAGCGAACTTGTGGAAACCAGGACCAAACTTCAAGAGGATGTCAGAACCCTCAGAGAACACGTTTTTGAAGAATTGGAAAGACGTTTCTCAACTTTAAAAGAGGCCAAAGTCTCTAGGGACGATATGGCAGAAGTTTTGTTTGAGCTTGGCATGAGGTTAAAAGGAACTGAATTTATTCCTAAGTTACAAGCGGCTGCCAACACCAATGAAAGTCATAACGGATATCACTCCGAGTTTGTACTTAAGCAGTAGGTGTTGGAAGGAAGCATACAGCAAGCATAAATGATTTGCGACCTTGTAGAGGCGTTACATACAACGTCTCTACAAGAAAAATCTCATTGAATTATAACTTCAATAGAATTTTGAATCTTCTCTACTTAAAGACAAAGTAAGAGACAATCACACATGTTTCTTTTATCAGAAAACTCATCTGAGTTAAATCAGTCAGAATCTATTGAGACAATTGAGCCACGTCCTCAACTGTCTCAAATAGAAGGCTTTCTAAATCTATTGGTTGAGCTAGAACTCCTTGAACCAATAAAGGAACAACCATCGAAGGAGGCGGAACTAACACCAAGTGGAAAAAC
>CAXUIV010000353.1:0-5629 GCA_964250875.1 uncultured bacterium | reverse complement strand
TATCAGATGTATACTTTCCCTTCGCCCTTCGCCCTTCGCCCTTCGCCCTTCGCTCTACTCAACACCCAACGCCTCACCATTAACTCCAAGTGTCGGTAGCTCAGATGGATGAATTTTTTCGTAGACCTCAAAGGGTTGATGAATCCAAGGGTCGTCGGGGAGATAATCAACATAATAATCTGGAGTAATGACCGAGCAAGCTTTGCACCAAAGGACAGCCGTGCGAATCTCCTGAATTTGGGCACCGTGATGCTGAGCCAGCCAGGGGACAGTTTGCTGAAGTGTAATGCCGGAGTCCACTAAATCATCAACCAACAGAATGCGATCGCCCAACTGAGCTGTGGTCATGGTCAAGTGACTAGAGAAGGTTAAAGCTCCTCTCTCTTGCTTGCCGGAACCAGAGTAAGATGAGGTGGCTAAAATCGCCAGCGGCAGCTTGTAGAGCCGTGCAAGAGTATCACCAACCCGCAGTCCTCCTCTCGCAAGGCAAACAATTTGGTTAAAGTGCCATTTGGACTGATAGATTTTAACAGCCAGCTGCTCAATTTTTTGGTGGTAATCTGACCAAGACACGTAAAGGTCTGGCATAAAGGGCGCAGTTTCGATCTAATACTGTGGGATGAATTAATTATTGTAGTATTTTGCCAAGTTGTATGAATGATATTTCCTCAGATGTCTACCCCGAAGGAGACCAATCTCACGACAAGCTGAACTTAAATACGAAACTGGCTTATGGTGTTGGGGACTTGGGCACGGCGATCTCCGCTAACATTCTGGCGTTTTTCTTGTCGGTTTTCCTGACCAATGTGGCGGGGTTGAATGCTGGGTTAGCTGGCGATGTTCGGCTAGTTAGCGGGGCTTGGGATGCAGTAAATGACCCATTTGTCGGTACGCTCAGCGACAAGACACGCTCTCGTTGGGGAAGACGACATTCTTGGATGCTATTTGGCGCAATTCCTCTGGGGATTTTCTTTTTTCTGCAATGGGTTGTCCCCCACTTCAGCGATAACCCAGCAACCAATCAACGGGAGTTATTTTGGTTCTACGTTGTCATTAGTCTTGTCTTCAATACTTCTTACACTGCCGTCAACCTTCCCTACACGGCTATGACGCCAGAGCTTACCCAGGATTACAACGAACGTACCAGTCTCAATAGCTTTCGGTTTGCCTTCTCACTTGGTGGCAGCATCCTGTCTCTAGTACTTGCTCAAGTCATCTTCTCTGTCATCAAGGATAATTCTGCCCAGCAGTATCTAGTGCTTGGCGGCATCTGTGCTGTTTTCTCGATATTACCCACTTTTTTGTGTGTTTGGGGGACACGCGAACGGATGGCAATTGTAGAGCGAGAACATTCTGCTGCTGCTAGTGCTGAATCTCTACCCTTCGGCGAGCAGCTGAAAATCGTCTTTAACAATCAACCTTTTCTATTTGTCATTGGGATCTACCTCTTTTCTTGGTCGGCAGTACAGATCACGGCGTCGATCATTCCTTACTTTGTGGTGAGCTGGATGCGTCTGCCCCAAGCAGTGTACGCACAATTAGCTCTTACTGTTCAAGTCACAGCTCTCGTCATGCTGTTTGTCTGGGGCCGCGTTAGCGAACGGATGGGTAAAAAAGCTGTCTATTTCATGGGAATGAGCCTCTGGATTGTCGCTCAGGCAGGACTCTTTTTCCTTCAGCCCGGTCAAGTTGGTTTAATGTACTTCTTGGCTGTTATTGCAGGCTTTGGCGTTTCCACTGCCTATCTCATTCCTTGGTCAATGGTGCCAGACGTGATTGAACTGGATGAGCTTAGAACGGGTCAGCGACGTGAAGGTATATTTTATGGCTTCATGGTTCTACTGCAAAAAATCGGTTTGTCTATTGCGCTATTCTTGGTTCTCCAAGCACTGAATTGGGCTGGATACATCTCAAGTTCTGGAAACACTATACCTACCCAGCCTCCAAGCGCTCTGCTGGCTATCCGTCTCGCCATAGGACCTCTGCCTACCGTCTGCTTGATTATTGGTTTAGTCCTGGCCTATTTTTACCCCATCACCCGTGAGGTTCATGCGGAGATTCTGCTAAAACTCAAAGAGCGGCAAGAAAATAAAGACTCTTAATTTTTAATTTCGACAGTGAACGTCGTCCAGCCGCCGTCACTTTCAACCTGTATAGTTCCGCCCAGTTGTTTAACGAGCTTTTGCACTAAAGCCAGCCCCAAACCCGTACCGCCTTGTTTCCAGGGATCGGCGTGGGGAACCCGGTAGAACTTCTCAAAGATACGCGACAATACCGCTGCGGGGATTTCTGCTTGGTTGCTAACAGTAAAGACGACAACTGGTTGAACGCTGGATGTAGCTTTGAGTACATCAGTTTTGTGTTCGACACTGAGATTTATCTCGCCGCCAGAGCCTGTATACTTACAAGCATTGTTAAGCAGTTCTGTAAGAACACGGGCTAGTCCACCAGTGTCAGACACCAGCGGCGGCAGGTCAAGCGGGAGATTGAGCTGGAGAGTCTGCTGGCGTGCTAGAAGCCGGGAACGAAATGGCTCAATGATGCTGGGTAGCCAGTCTGGAATATTAATCGTCTCACTTAATAACAAGTTAGGAGATGTCGCTTCTAGCCGCTGCAAATCTAATAAATCGTTGATCAACTCCGCTTCCCGGTTGCACTCTACTTGTAAAATCTCCAAATAGCGCTGTTGGCGTTCAGGCGAGGAAGGGATTTTGAGCAGTTGAATCGCCATCTTCATGTTTGTTAGAGGCGTCCGCAGTTCGTGGGAGACTGTGCTGAGAAAATCGTCTTTAAGATCATTCAGCTCTTGGAGTTCCTGAATTTTCTTTTGCAGTTCTATCGTGCGTTCTTGGACTTGACGTTCCAGCTTGGTATTGGTAGCAGATAGCTGCTGGTATAGCTGGGCTTGCTGAATGGCGATCGCGACTTGGTTAGCTAATTGCTGAAGCAAATTGATCTCAGATGGTTGCCACTGTCGAGGTGCGCTACAGTGATGGGCAGTCAGAAGTCCCCACAAAATGCCTCCGTCCAGTATGATGGGGACGACTAAGTTTGCTCTGACTTCAAACTGAGCCATTAAGTTGTAATGACACTCGGTTAAACCGGCTGTGTGCGTATCATCGGCAATAAAGATTCGACCTTGTTGATATTGCCGGACAGAATTCTCCACAAACCAGTCGTCTCGGATGGACTCGGCGAACATAGACTTCCACTCTGAGCCAACTGATTCGACTACGACAACTCCACCCCAGTCAGGTTGGAAGCGATAAACGAGTACTCGATCGCAGACGAGAAACTGCCGCACTTCTGCCGCAGTTGTGCTAAGAATTTCATCTAGGTTAAGAGACTGGCGAATGCGATCGCGCATCACTCCTAAAAGACGTGCTTGCTCGGTTTGCTGCCGCAAGGAGTCCTCTGTCTGCTTGTGTTCTGTGACGTCTTCTGCAACTCCACAGCAGCGATAGACTTGCCCTGACTCATTCTTGACCGGAAAGCCACGATCTCGTATCCATCGGATTGACCCATCAGGCCGCACAAGTCTATAATCAAGTCCAACGCACTCTCCACGGCTAAGTTTTTCCATAGAGCTAATGATGTGATTGCGATCCTCTGGATGGATGATGTCTAGAAAAGATTTAGGCTGCTCGTACAAACTCTGACGGGTACAGCCCCATATCTCTTCGTATGCTGGACTGACGTAGATCATTTTATTCTCAGGTTGCCTGAGTTCCAACATCCAGAAAACCTGTTGGATTGTTTCCGCCAGTTGGCGAAAGCGTCTTTCAGATTCTTGTAATTCCTCTGCCTGTTCAGCAGCAGCGTTGTTCTGCGCTACCGACCGAAAGCTTGAGTGACCTTGCTCGTTATCTGTTTCGTTGACCAACAAAATTTGTTCTAGCCGTGCGAAAGCAGCATCGTCTCGGCAGCATTCACGTAGAATATCGAGCTGTTCTGGAGTCATGGGCTAATAGCTTAATTCCCATAGCAAGCTGCTAACGCTCTACGGATCCTAACAAATTAGACTCTTACAAAGAATCTCTTTAGGGAAGAGTTCTTGCTACACACATAGACGTACTAATCCCGCAAACGACCTGTAGAGACGTCTCATGCGAAGTCTCCACAAAGAAGATTATATTAACTGTTGGAGGTATGTAATGACATTTATTAGTGAGTACAATTACTGGGAACAGCGCTATCAGGAAGGGACAAGTCGGTGGGACTTAGGTCAGGTAGCGCCACCTTTTGTAAGTTTATTGGATTCATCAACTGCACCGCCAGCAGGTCATGCTGCTGTCTTAGGCTGTGGTCGCGGTTATGATGCGATCTTCTTTGCTGAGCGCGGATTTGAAGTAGTGGGATTTGATTTTGCGCCCAGCGCGATTGCAGATGCAACAGCTCTTGCCCGATCCACTGGTAGTTCTGCCAAGTTCCTCCAGCAAGACATTTTTGATCTAGCATTTTCTGGTGCTTTTAATTACGTCATTGAGCATACTTGCTTCTGTGCAATTGAACCAGACCAGCGTCCAGCCTACGTACAAGTGGTTCGCACACTTTTGCAGCCTGAGGGAGAACTTATCAGCCTATTTTGGGCACACTCACGACCGGGGGGTCCACCTTTTGGCGTAACTTTAGCCGCCATTAAGCAATATTTTGAGACAGATTTTGAGATTCTCTCCTTGATACCCGTGGCTGATTCGGTGCCAGAACGTCAGGGCGAAGAGTATCTGGGGCGTTTTCGAGTTAAAGATCGAGGGCACGGGCAAGAGAAAAGATTTTAGACTCCTCTCCCCTCACTCTTCATTGAACTAGCTAGTTAGATTAAAATTTGTATGAAGAATCTTTGAGAGTGCATGGACTATCCTCCTACCCTACAGCAACTATCTACCCAGTTAGAAAGCTCTGATTCGCGCGATCGCATGTTGGCTCTGGCTGCTCTGCGCCATGTGCCATCTGCTGATGCTGTACCTTTGATTAAAAAGGTACTAGATGACGAAATTCTCCAGATTCGCTCAATGGCAGTGTTCGCACTGGGCATTAAACACACGCAGGAGTGTTACCCAATTTTGGTGCGCTTGCTTGAGACCGATCCAGACTACGGCATTCGCGCTGATGCGGCTGGGGCACTGGGCTATTTAGGTGACGCGAGAGCTTTTGAACCTCTGGTACGAGCGTTTTACGAAGATACAGATTGGCTGGTGCGCTTCAGTGCGGCAGTATCGTTGGGCAATCTAAAAGATCCCCGCGCTCACGATGTGCTGATTCAGGCGTTGAATAGTGAGGAAGTGATACTCCAACAGGCAGCGATCGCGGCTTTGGGTGAAATTAAAGACATCGAGTCTATCGATCAGATCCTCCGCTTTGCCCAGTCAGACGACTGGCTGCTGCGACAGCGTTTAGCCGAAGCGCTCTCAAACCTTCCCAGTCCTAAAAGTATTTCAGCCTTGAAATACCTAGAGAAAGATAGTCATCCCCATGTCTCTCAGGCTGCCGCCATTGGACTGAAACGTCTTTCGGAATCCACAAGTTAGTCAAAGGGCAAAGGGCAAAGGGCAAAGGGCAAAGGCAGTGAGTTTTAAGTTCTGAGTTTTGAGTTTTGAGTTGAAGAATAACTGAGTAGGTTACTCTCCCC
>CAXUIV010000352.1:0-5669 GCA_964250875.1 uncultured bacterium | reverse complement strand
CCAAGCAGCGTAGATTGGAGGTTCAAATGAGCAAATGACACGAATCGCAACATGGAGGCTAGAAATTTAGGAGAAAAACCTCCTTTATAAAGAAACTTATAGATTTCCTCGTTAGTCTTTATACAAAACTTTAAAGAGTTAGTTCCTGACATTTTTGGGGAATAAACATGAGTAACTTGACTCAATTGAGTTGCTACGTCAAGGCCGTGATGACTTGTTATGACGGCGGGAAAACTGATTTGGAAGTGGAAACCTTAAAATGACACCGGATATGCCTATGACACTGGATATCGTTGAGATCGATGGAAGAACCTTTGCCCCTGCGGAACAAGATCCCATTCCAGAGTGGCCTTGTGTATTAAGTGAACGGCCTCAGCCGACACTCACAGTCAAAGATGATGATTTGTTTTTGGTCACGGATACCATAGGTAATATTTCTGGCTGTTTGATGGACGACCGTAAAGCCAGTATGGGTTTGTTCTGCCGCGATACACGATTTTTGAGTCGGCTGGAGTTGCAGATAGAAGGGCGACCGCCTGTGCTGCTTAGTAGTACTGCTGACAAAGGATTTCTCCTCTCGGTCCTATGTACAAATTCCACAATCGAAGATCGCCTAAAGGCTGACACGTTGGGAATTCGGAGGGAAATTGTTCTGAATGGGGCGCTGTTTGAAGAAATTGAAGTTTCTAACTACAGTACAGGTCCCGTTTGCTTTGAGTTAAGCCTCAGCTTTGATGCTGATTTTGTGGATTTATTTGAGATTCGAGGATTTAACCGGGAGAAACGGGGGCGACTTTTACGCTTGGTCGAGCCTAGAAGTGAGGAGGGAGGAGTGAGCCGTAAAGAAGGTGACTCGTCACTCCTTAGCCCTCACTTCCTACACCACCACTCCTATCAAGAATTGACACTTGCCTATCAGGGTCTAGATGGTTCGTTGATGGAATCTCGCATTCAGTTTCAGCACCACCAACCGGATTCTTTTAAGGGTTACACCGCAATTTGGCAGTTGGAGTTAGCCTCCCACGAAACCCAAAAGTTAGGCTATCGACTCCAGATGGTGACAGATAACCAATCCACCTCCACGATCAGTGCTCCTGTAACCTTGGTACAGGCTAAGGCAGCTGAGTTTTTGGAAGAAGAACGCTGGTGTCAACAAATTACGCAGATTCGCTCAGACAAGGCAACTTTCAATCAAGCAATCGAGCGGGCAGAGCAAGATATGTATCTGCTGCGCCAGTCTTTTGGCAAGAGCAAGGTCGTCTCAGCCGGAGTGCCATGGTTTTCAACGCTGTTTGGGCGTGATGCTCTGATTACAGCCTCACAAACACTGATGTTAAATGCCGCGATCGCCCGAGAAACCCTCTCCCTGTTAGCCGCCTATCAAGGTAAAGTCGAGGATGAGTGGCGTGAAGAGGAACCAGGTAAGATTTTGCATGAGTTGCGACTGGGGGAGATGGCTCGCTGCCAGGAAATTCCTCACACGCCCTACTACGGCACCGTTGATGCCACTCCTCTGTGGCTGATGCTCTATGCTGAGTACCACGCCTGGACTCACGACCAGGAAACTCTGGAGGTTCTATGGCCCAATGCTCTAGCGGCAATGGATTGGATTGATCGCAACTGTAGAGCGACTGGCTACCTCAGCTACGCCTGCAAATCCCGCCGTGGTCTTGTCAATCAGGGATGGAAAGACTCTGGTGACTGTATTGTCAACCGCAAGGGTCAGATGGCAAAGGATCCGATTGCTCTGTGTGAAGTGCAGGCTTACGTCTATGCGGCAAAAGTGCGCTTGGCAGAGATAGCTCGGATGAAAAAGCGGATCGATTTGGCAGATCAGTGGCAAGAGGATGCCCGCAATCTGAAGGTTCGCTTCAATCGCGACTTTTGGATAGAAGATCAGGATTACTGCGCTCTGGCTTTAGACGGGGAGGGCAATCCAGTAGACAGCATTACGTCGAACCCTGGTCACTGTCTACATTTGGGTATTCTGGCACCAGAGAAAGCTTACAGTGTAGCGGAGCGGCTACGGGCACCAGATATGTTTAATGGTTGGGGCATTCGCACGCTCAGCAGTTTATCACCAGCCTACAACCCCATGGGCTACCATATTGGTTCAGTTTGGCCTCACGACAACTCGCTGATAGCGATGGGATTGCGATCGCTAGGTTTAATCGATCAAGCTTTAGAGCTTTCTCAAGGTTTGCTTGACATGACGATGCACCAGCCATACCAACGGCCTCCAGAACTGTTCTGCGGCTACGAGCGTAATGGTGATAGTGCTCCCGTTCAGTATCCGGTTGCCTGTACTCCCCAAGCTTGGGCTACTGGCAGTATTTTCCAGCTATTGCAGATGATGGTAAATCTGGTGCCTGACGCCGCCAACAACTGTTTACGCATCATTGACCCCGCTCTGCCAGAATCAATCAATCGGCTCTCCCTGCACAACTTGCGAGTTGGTCCCACGCTGCTAGATCTGGAATTTGAGCGCTCTGGTAGTACAACTGCCTGTCGCGTCGCTAAGAAGCGGGGCAACCTCCGAGTTGTAATTGAAGCTTAAGCTATTGTTGCGGTTTGTATCGTTTTACCACGTTTTGCCAGATTCTTCCTCCAAAGGTATGTCTTTAGGGGAATGCTAAGAAAGGCAAAAGTGTATTTTTTGATACTTAGAAGAAAGAATTGTTATGGACCAAGCTAGTTGGACGGTTGGTGAAACTCGGTTCGATCCTGCTGAACTGCATCACAAAGAAACGCTTTTCAACCTAGGTAATGGTTATCTAGGCACACGCGGCACATTTGAAGAAGGCTATCCCAGTGATTGCCCAGCAACTTTAATCCACGGCGTGTACGACGATGTCCCCGTTATGCACACTGAGCTAGTCAACTGCCCTGACTGGTTGCCACTCGTGATTGTGATAGGGGGTGATCGCTTTTCCCTTGATCAAGGTGATGTGATCAGCTACCAACGCCAGCTCGACCTGCGCTGGGGTTTATTGAGTCGCGATGTGTTGTGGCGCAGCCCGACTGGTCATACAGTCAACCTCCACTTTGAGCGGATGGTTAGCATAGCAGACGAGCATGTCATGGTGCTACGCTGCCAGGTAACATCGGTAGACTTTGCTGGCGAGATCGTAGTAGAAACCAGTCTCAACGGCCACTCGGATAATCACGGTGTAAAGCACTGGGAATGGTTAAACCAGAGTGAGACGGACAACCGAGTCTGTTTGCACATGCGCTGTCAGCACTCCGGTATTGAGCTAGCCATGGCAGCTCAGCTAACCTGTTCTGCGAACACACCCGTACAGACGACCGGAGAAAAGGGGACTCCGACTCTGACGACGAGCTTCCAATCTGAGCCTGGGGAAACTGTAACCCTAGAAAAGGTAGTGACTGTGTTTACCTCACGAGATGTCGGCACTCCAGCCCAAGCGGCGCTAGAGCGGTTAGTCAGCTTGCCCAGTTACACAACTCTGCTAGCCGCTCACGGAACTGTTTGGGATACATTGTGGCAGGACTGTGACGTATCCATTGAAGGCGACTACACAGCCCAGCTTGCCGTTCGTTACAACATCTTTCAACTCCTAGCTGCTGCACCACGCCATGATGACCGAGTGAGCATCCCAGCCAAAACTCTGTCTGGATTTGCTGCTTACCGGGGTCATGTTTTCTGGGATACGGAAATCTTTGTTGTTCCCTTCCTCACCTTTACTCAGCCGCAGGTGGCACGGAACTTGCTGTCCTACCGCTACCACACGCTAGACGGTGCAAGGCGTAAAGCGCAAGCTGCTGGATACGAAGGGGCACTATTTGCTTGGGAGAGCGCTACTACCGGGGACGAAGTGACTCCCCGTTGGGTGACTGGGGCTAAGGGAGAAATGATCCGCATTTGGTGTGGCGATATTGAATACCACATTAATACTGATGTTGCTTATGCTGTGTGGCACTACTGGCAAGCAACTGGCGATGATGACTGGATGCGATCGCGCGGTGCCGAAATCATTCTAGATACAGCAGTCTTCTGGGGCAGTCGCGTTGAGTGGAATGCTGAGCGCAACTGTTATGAGATCAGCGATGTTATCGGCCCTGATGAGAACCACGAACGTGTGGACAACAACGCTTTCACTAATCGGATGGCTCAATGGCACTTAGAGACAGCCTTGGATGTGCTGGGTTGGTTACGTAATTGTCATCCTCATCAGGCGGCTCAGTTAGAGTTAGAGCTTAACTTGACACCAGAACGTCTAAAGCGCTGGACCCATATTGTTCAGCACATGCTTGTGCTTCACGAGCCAGAAACTGGCTTAATTGAGCAGTTTGAGGGCTTCTTCGATTTGGATGATGTTAACTGGGCTGACTATGCAGGCCGCACTCGATCAATGCAGGCCATTTTGGGTATTGAGGGAGCTAACGAGCGGCAGGTGCTGAAACAGCCAGACGTGTTAATGTTGCTGTACCTGCTGCGCCAGTCTATGTTAAAGACACCAGACGCTTGCTACAGTCAAACCCTTCAGGTGAACTGGGACTACTATACTCCTCGCACCGACCACGCTTACGGATCCTCATTAGGGCCAGCTATTCACGCAATCTTGGCTTGCCATCTGGATAAGAGTGCTGAAGCTTATGAACACTTCATGCGAGCAGCACTGGTAGATTTAAAGGATGTACGGGGAAACGCTGGCGAGGGAGTTCACGCTGCTTCTACTGGTGGGGTGTGGCAGGCTGTAGTCTTCGGTTTTGCTGGTGTTCGTCTCACTGAAACAGGACCAGTTATAGACACTCCTCACTTGCCATTCAACTGGACGGGTTTAAAGTTCAAACTCAACTGGCGCAACAATTGGTATGAGTTCAATCTATCGAAAACACAAGACGGGACAAAGGTAAGTGTGACGACGGAAGACAGGACTGAGGTTGCAAGTTTAAATACCAAGGAGTTGAGCGAAGCAGCACCTGCATTCGTTTGACAGACTCAGTAAGCCAGCCATAGCGTATTACAGTTCAAATAAAAGCGTAGAGACGTTGCATGCAACGTCTCTACAGCACTAAGCGCTAAACGTGATCACGCTTCTTCTTGAGGCTCACCCTTATAACCTGGTGATGCCTCGTAAAGCGCATCAAGGTGTTCGCGAGCATCCTCGACATTTACAGAACGCATGACTAAGAGAGGATCTTTAATCAAGTTGCCTGTGGTGTCCAACAGCTCCGGATGTGGAACAAACTGCGATGAATAAGAAAAATACGAGCTTCCTCTGTTTGTTGTTGGGCGTCCTTGATCAACACTCAAAACTATGAGGTTTCTGATCATGTTACCGACTGCGAGAAAGGCAAGTATGGTAAAGGCAATTATGTAAAGTAGGTGTAACATCAAGTTTTCCTCCAAACCAGCCGTTTTAAAAAGTTTTTAACGATTCCATCGCTTCAGAAGGCATTGAAAATAGCGCAAAAGGTGATCTACTGCTACCGAAATGAACTGTTTAGTCTTGTACTGCTCAACCTGTTCCTACCCGTTAGACTGGCCGGAGCGAAATCTCATCGCCACTTTCCAACATTCTGTCACTAACTCGTGCCACGGCATAAGTGTTGTCATATCAATGCCGACCTGACCCCCTGTAGCTTGAAACAGCATCTGTGCAGTGCTTACCTCTTGCTGTGCTTGCTTGACTCGTTCCAGTAGG
>CAXUIV010000351.1:4384-5672 GCA_964250875.1 uncultured bacterium | reverse complement strand
AACGTAACGAATCGCGTCGATCTCATCGCCAAAGAATTCGACGCGGACAATTCGGTCTTCATAAGCAGGACCAATCTCCAGGACATCACCCCGAACGCGGAAACGCCCTCGACCAATTTCTAGGTCGTTGCGGCTGTACTGGACTGAGGCCAGATCTCGCAACAGTTGGCGCTGATCAACTTCCGCGCCCATTTTGAGGGGAATAGCAGCCTTCAGGTACTCGTGCGGGATACCTAAACCGTAAATGCAGCTGATGGAAGCAACAACAATGACATCACGACGCTCAAACAGCGATCGCGTAGCCGAGTGCCGCAGCATATCGATCTCATCGTTGATTGAGGCTGTCTTCTCTATATATGTATCGGTGACGGGAATGTAGGCTTCAGGCTGGTAATAGTCGTAATACGAGACAAAGTATTCAACCGCGTTCGGCGGAAAGAACTCCCGTAACTCATTACACAGCTGAGCCGCTAGGGTTTTGTTGTGGGCCAGGACTAAAGTCGGTTTGCCAATTTTCTCAATGACTGATGCCACCGAGAACGTCTTTCCAGTTCCCGTCGCTCCCAGCAGAGTTTGGTAGCGGTGATTGGCCCTGAGACTATTGACAAGTTGCTCAATTGCTTTTGGCTGGTCGCCTGTCGGTTGAAAGGGAGCTTGAAGACAAAACTGCGTCATACAATCACAGGATTCTTCATAAATGTTTACTACACTCACCTTCTATTTTTACACAAATTAAGATATCTATCAGAGCTAAATCGCTCTTTTAGCATAGGTGACTAATATGCCTTGTGGCAGAAGTGCAGAGCAAAAATATTCAGTTAGATTGTAACCAGGAAAACAAAACAAATACAAAGTTGTGTTTCCGTTTAGGAACACGACCTTGCCAAAAAGGAGAAACAAAATGAGTTTAGAAGATAAAGCAAAAGCTACTGGCAAAAATATCGAAGGCAAAGCTCAAGAAGCGCTAGGAAACATCACTGGCGACCCTGAAGCAAAAGCAGAAGGCAAAGCGAAGCAAGCTGAGAGCGAAGTACGTCACGGCGTAGAAGACGTTAAAGATAACGTCAAGAAAGCCATTGACTAGAGGTGGAATGTAAAAATTCCACATCCCTATTGTTAGGGAACTAGGTCTAGATGGCTGTGTATGGTTATCTAGACCTTAGTAGTATTTAGGCTTAATTTAATTCAACGGATTGTAGGAGACCGAAGTGAATTCATTTCAGCAGCTTCGCAAAACCTTGGCAGCATTTGCCTTGATTCTAGTTCTAACTGTAACTACAGCCTGTAG
>CAXUIV010000351.1:0-4284 GCA_964250875.1 uncultured bacterium | reverse complement strand
AAGTGAACAAGTAACCAAGCTGAGGGCGAAGGATTTTGTCTCATCTAGGTTCAAATAGGAGAAAAAAGTGAACAGTAGCGAACAGTACAAACGGCAAATCATGAATGATTTGTCACAGGGAGATACAGAATCCCTCGAAGATGCTCCGGCTAAGACAACGCAAGAATACGAAGACTTTGATGATTTTGCTCAGCGCTCATCGCCAGCAGAGCGTCGGCAGATTTTTGGCCAATCCCTGCACCCAGACCGGATTCCGCCCAGCCAAATGGAGCCGGAACTTCAAAAGGCGATCGCCCAGATCAAGCCCAATGAACGCGATGACGTAGCCCGCGCCTTTTTTAAGCACCTCAGCAAAAGAGGGTTGCATGACCGCGACCTGGAGAAGCAGCTAAGTCTTTCCACCCACAATCCAAATCACATGACTGCTGATGATGTCAGTAAACTGGCAGCATTCACGTACCACAATCACCCGGATATCTTCCAAGAGGTGCTAGCGGAGCAGCCAGGTATCATGAAGTTCCTCAGCAACCCTGTAGTCGCAGCGGTTTTGGGAATTGCAGCGGCCAAGTGGTTGGGCAGTCACCGAAAATAGGAGCGCACATCTCATCTGTACACTCCTACCGCCAATAAGAACAAAAAGTTGAAATTTGAACAAGGGCGATCAACGTGATCGCCCTTGTTTTTTTTAAACCGCTGCAAGTTCGGGGACGGGACGCTTGCTGTGACGAATACCGGCGATCGCCTCAGCGTAATCCTTGGCCTTGTAGACTGCTGAGCCAGCCACAATTGCATTGGCTCCTGCTTCCAAAACTTGCCAAGTATTGTTTTGCTTCAGACCTCCATCTACCTCAATCCAAGGGTCAACACCGCGCTCATCACACATCTGGCGGAGTTGGCGAATTTTGGGCACCATACCTGGAATAAAGCTCTGACCGCCAAAGCCAGGGTTCACGCTCATAATCAGCACCAGATCGCAGATCTCTAGCACGTACTCCAGAAAATCTAACGGTGTGGAAGGATTGAGTACGACACCAGCCTGCTTGCCCAATTCTTTGATTTGAGTCAGAGTGCGGTACAGGTGAGGTGAGGCGTTATGCTCAGCATGTACGGTGATATGGTCCGCACCAGCCTTGGCAAAATCTGCTACGTATTTTTCTGGTTCCACTATCATTAGGTGGACATCTATTGGCTTTTTGGTCAAGGGGCGAATCGCTTCAACAATCAGAGGACCGATGGTGATGTTGGGCACGAAGCGACCGTCCATGACGTCAACATGAATCCAGTCTGCTCCAGCTGCGTCTACGGCCTGAATTTCTTCTCCTAGACGACTGAAATCTGCTGATAAAATAGACGGAGCAATAACAATGGGCTTCGGCGATGGCGTTTGAGTCATAGCTGGTGGTTCTCCTGCGTCCTCTTGTTGATTTAGATTTTTGCTCACGCATGAGCGTTAGCGAAGCTGTAGGCGTTAGGCGCAAAGGCGCAAAAGTACTAAGTTTGTTCTTAGCGTCTTGGCGCAAGGTTGGGGATTGATGGTTTGTCGTAATTTTAACAAAATCTTTATACCTACTCATAATGATTTGAATAGTAGAGGGGCTTTTTTATTGCGGCAGCAAATGCTTGGATTAACGTGGCTTGTTAGCGCGAGTGTCTCCTGTATGGCTGTGCCGGTAATAGCTATACCAACGACATCCGTAGGAGAAGCAGGAATTGATGCCCTCCGCCTGCAAGCTCCTCCATATAACCTAATTGGTCGCAAGATCGCCATTGGGCAGGTAGAGGTTGGCCGTCCGGGACAGTTTGGCAGAGATAAAGCGGTTTCTAAGAATCGAGCGGTTTCTCTGGCAGGAGTGTTCTTACGCGATCGCCTAGCCAAGTCCAACAACGACCTGGATCCTCATGCCGAGAACGTTGCTAGTATCATGGTCAGCTCAAGTAAAGCTGTGCCGGGAGTTGCACCGGGGGCGAGGCTTTATGCCGTTGCCGTTGGCTCACTTCAAATCAACAGTCAGCCAGAAGAGTGCCTATCCACTCAGCACGTAGCGCTACAGAATGGAGGTGATGTCCGTGCCATTAACTTTAGCTTTGGCGAACCTCTTGACCGCGACCCTCGTCCAGATGCGACTCTAGATGGCAATGCTCTGCTGACACAGTGTATTGATTGGTCTGCACGGGTTCACAATGTCCTTTACGCGATCGCTGGTAACCAGGGCAAAGGCGGCATCCCGATTCCAACGGATGACTTCAACGGCGTAAATGTAGCATTTACTACCCGCCGCGACGGTATTTTCACTAAAATTGAAACTTCCAATCTGGCAGGAATTGCTGGTGGTGAAAATAGACTAGCCGGTCAAGAAAATGACCTAGGCTCCCGTCGCGCCATCAGTTTGGTCGCTCCTGGCAGCAATCTCAATGTCATCAACCTGGATGGCAGTGTGTCGGGTAAAGCTAGTGGTACAAGTTTTGCTGCGCCTCACGTTGTAGCGACTGTCGCTCTATTACAGGAATATGGCGACAGGCGGTTGGCACAAGGGTTAGCGCATTTGAAGCCGACAGACAGGACGGCTCCACAACAGCAGCTTCACTGGAGCCTTGATTCCCGCCGCCATGAACTGATGAAAGCTGTGCTGATGAATTCAGCTGACAAGCTCAAAGACAGTGGCGACGGTCTACGGTTAGGAATGACCCGAACGATTATTGATAAAGATGATAGTGACTGGACAGCCTCTGACGCATACCACGATCCGAAGCACCCGCTACATGCCCAGATGGGCACAGGCCAGCTAAACGCGTTTCGGGCCTATCAACAATTCAGTGCCGGTGAATGGAGTCCAGCAGATGCTGCGCCACCTATGGGTTGGGACTACCGCAAGGTGAGTGTCGCCTCATTTCAGGACTACGTGCTGAAGCAGCCGTTACAGCAGGGAAGTTTCGTCGCGATCACACTGACTTGGGACCGACTGGTGGAGCTAAACGACGCTCACAAGAATGGTCAGTTTGCAGTAGGAGAAAGTTTTCGCGATCGCGGCCTGAACAAGCTCAATCTTTACCTCCTAGAAGCTGACGCTAAAACTACGGTGCGTAGTACCTGCTCTTCAATCAGCGATGTTGATAGCGTGCAACACATTTTCTGTCCTGTCCTCAAACCTGGCAACTATAAAATTCGGGTTGAGTTCCGCCAGCAGGTGAATCAGCCAACTCAACCTTATGCCCTCGCTTGGTGGACAGTGCCAGCCCGTAATTAGTTTTGAGTTTTGAGTTCGAGAGCTTAGACCACTTGCAAAAGTCATTTTCTTTGTGTTCTTCTTTGCGCCTAACGGCTAACGCCTTCGCTTCGCTAACGCGCCTCTGCGAGAGCTTATTTATACAAGTAAGTCTCTCACAGGGAAACACCTGGATTGGCGCTTGACTCCGCTGTAGGCCCTTCCCCACCTGATAGACGACCTCGCCTTGGATTTTGCCCAGCCACCAAGGGGTCTGCCCCCTCGACGGGCGTGGTTTCTGTCACGATGTCTCGCGATCGCACAGACTCTAGAGCCACCTTAATCACAACTGCAATTGGCACAGCCACAACTACGCCTAGTAGACCACCAACCTGCGCTCCTGCCAACAGCGAAATCAGCACCCAGAACGGATTCAGACCTGTGAAGCTACCCAGTATTCGAGGAGCAACCAGGTTTTCAAGAATTTGCAGAACGATTTCACCAGCCACCAAAACCCGCAATCCTAACCAAACATCTTGAAGTGCTACCAGCAAAGTTGTCATTACAATGCCGACAGTGCCACCGTAGGGAATGATCGCCATAATCCCGATGGTTAAGCCAAACAGCAACCCAAAGGGAACTTTTAGCCACAAAAACGTGGGAATCAAGGCAGTCCCCATGCAGGTGGCATAAATCAACTGACTGATAAAGTAGTTTTGAAAGCTCAGACGTAAGGTTCGAGAAAAAGGCTGTCGGACGCGAGGAGGCAGCCATTCCACCAAACTGAGCCAAAGTTCATCACCATGCTGTAAAAGGTAGAACGTCAGAACCATTGTAAACAGGAAGTCCAGTAAGCTGGTGACTGTCACTACGGCCAAATTTAGGACTTGTCCAGCAAGCGCCTGTAGCTCTCCTTTCAATCGATCATTGATCTGCACCAGCAGAGCATCAAGGTTAATCGGTAGACCTAGAGTGTCAGCCTTGTCGTTTAACACCATCAACTGGTGCCGTCCAGACTCAATCCAATCTGGCAAGCGCAGCACGAGTTGCTGGGCTTGGGTGAGGGCAAGAGGAACGAGCG
>CAXUIV010000350.1:0-5682 GCA_964250875.1 uncultured bacterium | reverse complement strand
ATATCCCGCCCACTGCTGCCCCTGGCCCAGCAAACTCAGCATAGTAGCGTTTGTAGAGGATCAGTCCGTTCTTTCGACGGGCGTTCACCATCCACATCTGTCCACTGTGTAGTAGTGTCATGATCTCCGAGGCATTCGGGTCCTCACTTTCATTTCTCATGTCACTAGAGCTACAGGAACTGGTGACATAGGCACTACTGACAGGAGAAGGAGAATCAGCTAGTGCTAGAGCGGTTTGGTAGCGGTGCTGCTTTGCGCTATCCATCCAATCTGTACTCAGAAAAGGTTTATTTGAGGTCTGCACCCGAACAAAGAGCTGAGAAGGAAAGCAATTCACCGTCACTCACTCATATCAATAAACTGCACGGTCAGATTGATAATATAACGATAAATAGTCAATGCTGATTCAGTACTAATGATATTTTATCTTATTTGGACATAGCTCATATGTAACAACAGCCGCTTAATTTTAAAGTAGCAATAAAGATCACTCGGTATAGCTGTAAAGTTTGTGTGAAGTAAGTGCTGTAAGCGTTTAATCTCAATCATTTATTCGTGGAGTAACTGCGATTGAAATATTCATGAGTGGTGCTGATTTTGAAAAGCCGGTAATTTAATTTACTAAGTTAGACCGTAAACACAACATCAAACAATATCCATAATAGGGGCATCCCACTTCTTTACCAGTAGCTATACCTGTCAGAGGATTAATAATACCGTCGGCAAAGGGATGAGGGGCTAGACCCACTTTTGTTCCTTGGTTCAGCCTTTGCCGTTATCTTGCAGTTAATTGCTTGTGTAAAAACAGCTGACGGGGGCGTCCCAACAGCCAAGTACTCCAACTAGAATCAACTTGGTGCAGGCGATAGCCTAGCTTGAAGTAGAGCTGTCGTGCCTGATGGTTGTTTTCCAAGACGTGGAGGTAGATGTCTTGATATCCCCAAGACAAGGCGATCTGCTCGCACTTCAAAAGTAACTGTTTAGCAACTCCTCGGCGGCGACGGGTTGGGTGAACGGCCAAATTTGACAAGTAGGGATAGCGGCAACCATCCCTACTCCAAGCATCAGTTGAGCGTAATGCCATTTCTACGCTCCCAGCTAAACCATTACCTGCACTCCCAACATCCCCTGTAGCCGTTCCGATGACATGTGCGGCAATCAAACAGACGTGCTGGGACGAAGGCGAACGGAGGCGATTGCGTAGGTCTTCGTAGATTCCCAGACGCAATAATGGGTAAGCCCAGCCCCAAACACCTTCCTGAACGTGAAAGCTGTCGGCAAGAATGCCAGCAAGACTATTCAGATCTCCGGGTTGGGCAGTACGGACTTCGAACTGAAAGGTACTGTCGGATTGAGCAGCGTTAGCTGGTTGCCAGTCGATTGGAGAAGAAAACAAGGGTAGTAAAACGAATATGTGGTAATTACCGTGAATGATCGTAAACGATTAATGCAGTTGCCGTCATGAACACTTAGCAAGGTGATGGGCAAGGTGATGGGCAAGGAGTAAGGAAGGTGGGGAATTTTCTTATTCCTGACTCCTTACTTTTAGCTAGAGCCACTACCTAGAACAAAAAGGCTAAGGAGAGTGCCACTATTCCAGAGGCCGTGGAGCAGCATGGAAGCTAGGAGATTACGAGACCGCGTGTAGACTACCCCTAATATTATGCCTAACACTGTTAGTGGTAGAAGCTCTGAAAGACTTAAGTGGGCAACAGCAAATAGAAAGCTACTCACCACAATTGCCACTGACACTGGTAGGTAACGCGTTAGAGACGGCAACAAAAAGCCCCGAAACATGAACTCCTCAAAGAGTGGGGCAGCGATCGCCGCTGTAAAGAAGAATATAGCAAGCGCCACCGAGTCTTTACTCTCCAAAGCCAAGGACAACAGTGGATTACTACCCCCCTGTCCTTGCCACAGCTGTTGGTTGACCAGTGAGACTATGATGATCAGCGGTAGCGCCACCAAATAGCCGCCCAAACCCCAAAAAAACCAGTTACCCCGCAAACTCAGACGAAACCAACCTTCTGGCAAGGGCAGAAATGGCTTGAGCGATAAATACAGCACAGACAACGCCCCCAAAGTCAGCAGCAGATAGCTTGCCAGGACGTAGAACGCCTGAATTCTCACACCCGCAACAGCTGGCTTAAGCTGGAAAAGGGAAAATATCAGCGGTACCACGAGTTGTCCCACCAGGAAAAAGCCCAGGATAAATACTTGCCAGATCGTCTCGCCGCCCCAAGGCGTTGACCAAGCGACAGCTGCGTTTCTAGCCAGTAATGATTCCTTTCCCTTAACAAACAATTGAGTCATTAAAAAGATCAACAGGCCCACGCCAAGGATGACTCCTAACGTTGGAATTGTGACAATAGAGGCTAATTTCCATAGGGCCTGTTGAGCGACTTGTTGTTCATCTGCCTGGACCGCCTCTAAAGCTGACTGCCGTTGCTGGAGTTTGTACAGTTGGGCTAAAGCCTGGTAGCGGAACCAACCCTCTAAGTTGTCTTGCGTAATTTGCTCTGCCTCCGGCAGAAGACGGGCAGGATTGCTCCAAAGTCCAGTCAGGACCTTGGCTGTTTCAATAGACGGTGTTTTATTCTGTAGAGACGTTCCATGCAACGTCTCTACATCCATCCAGGTCTTGAGCGCCGTCTCGGTCTGTCCTTGCCGTACATGTAAAATTCCTAGCTGTAGATCTAACTCAGCCCTCAATTTCTCCATCTGATCCAACGACCGCTGTAACTGCCGTTGCTGATTGAGACGGGAAGTGTCAGTAATAGGAGCAATTTCGGACTGGGGTTTGGGGGTGGATGGAACAGTGGCAGGTTGCTGATGTAGTTGTTGAAGTTGGTCTTTGGCTTTCTCCAGATTAGTCTGAGCCAATGCTCTTGCTTCTGCATACTGCTGGGTCGCTGCCTCTAGGGGTTTCGTCCCGATGACAGTATTGCGGACAGAGGTGATTTGACCGTTGCGATCAGCAGGCGGTTGCCACTCCTGTGCCTGGAGTAGGAGATTTGTTTGGTAAAGTTCCAGCCGACTTTGAATCTGGGGTTGTTTCCAGCTCTCAATTAAAGAATCGCCAGCAAAAAACAGTGCCACCAATGTTAGTACACCTAAAATAAACCGCTTGATTGTCATGAATTCCTCTGTCACGGCCCAGTGTTACAGCTCCTGAGTCGAATTATCGCATTTCTAGCCAAAAAGGCAGGGCGAAGGGCGAAGGGCGAAAGGCGCTTTTCCCTGTGACCTAAGCGAGTTAAAATGACGCTGACCTTCTGTGTTAAGCAGAGGAGCGTAATTCTACTGCTGTTGGAGGACAAATTTCTGGCCACTCGTGTCATTATTGTGCGCCACGGGCAAAGCAGCTACAACACTGAGCGGCGCATCCAAGGCCGCAGTGATGCGTCAACCCTGACAGACAAAGGTCAGTTGGACGCTCATCGGGTTGCCGCAGCCTTAAGTCGCCTCTCTTTTGCTGCCATCTACACCAGTCCCCTACAGCGAGCCAAAGGGACAGCAGAGATTATCCTATCCGGTTTGACGGCTAATTCTCACCCACCCTTGGCTGTGCAAACCTCTGACAAGTTGATGGAGATTGACCTACCGCTATGGGAGGGTTTGCTCCTTCAAGAGGTGAAGGAGAAATTCGCTGATGACTACCGCTGCTGGCAGGAACGCCCCCACGAGTTGCGGATGGTGGTGCCGTTGGGGCCAAAAGAACACTTTCCCGTCCCAGCCCTGTACGAACAGGCACGACAGTTTTGGCAGGAAACCTTATCACGGCATGACGGACAAACAATTTTAATTGTGGGTCACAACGGCATCAATCGCGCTCTTATCAGCACCGCGCTGGAGATTTCACCGAGTCGCTACCACTCCCTGCAACAGTCTAACTGTGCTATCAGCGTGCTGAATTTTTCCCAAGGTTTAGGACAGCCTGTCCAACTAGAGTCGATGAATCAGACCGCTCATTTGGGAGAAGCTCTACCCTCACTGCGACCAAACCATCAGGGGTTACGTTTACTGTTAGTGCGCCATGGTGAGACCGAGTGGAATCGCCAAACTAGATTTCAAGGGCAAATTGATATTCCCCTAAACGACAATGGTCGGCAACAATCCCAAAAAACAGCCGAGTTTCTTAAAGACGTCCCGATTGAGTTTGCCGTGAGTAGTTCCATGCTACGTCCTAAGGAAACGGCCCAGATTATTCTTCAGTACCACCCAGTGCAGCTTCAATTGCAGGACGGCTTGCGGGAAATTGGCCACGGGCTTTGGGAAGGGAAATTGGAAGCAGAAATTGAGCAGGCGTATCCAGGCGAGCTACAGCGGTGGCGCTTGGTGCCAGCTGAGGTCCAAATGCCTGAAGGCGAAAACTTGCAGCAGGTGTGGGAGCGCAGTGTAGCGGCATGGCAATCAATCGTAGCCTCACCCGAAAAACAGCTCAAGACTGGTATTGTTGTGGCTCATGACGCCACGAATAAAGCCTTGCTTTGCCATATCCTAGGGTTAGGACCGGAACATTTTTGGAACTTCCGGCAGGGTAACGGAGCCGTGAGTGTAATCGACTATCCCCAAGGTGCGGCTGGACTACCAGTGCTGCAAGCAATGAATATTACATCTCATTTGGGTGGGGGTGTGCTGGATAAGACGGCAGCTGGAGCGTTGTAAGAGAGTTTATTCTCTCACCCCATTTTTAATGAGCGATGACTAGTGAACTGCTCCAACAAGTGCGGATATTAGAACCAGTCTCTGGGACCGACAAAATTGCTGATGTTCTGGTTGCAGATGGCTGGATCAAGGCCGTTGAGAATAGCATCTCTGACTGGTCTAGTGATACCCAGCTACGAGATTGTCGGGGAATGGTATTGGGACCAGGGCTGGTGGATTTGTACAGCCACTCCGGAGAACCTGGGTTTGAAGAGCGGGAGACCCTGGCATCGCTACTCGGCGCAGCCGCATCTGGCGGGTTTACGCGGTTAGCGATTTTGCCAGATACGTTGCCGCCAGTAGATAACTCAGCTGGGTTGGCCAGATTACAGCAGCAGTTGGGGGCAACAAACATATCGCCCCTACAAATATATTTTTGGGGAGCACTAACAGTCGGGTTGCAGGGACAACGGATGACAGAATCGGCAGAACTAGCTGCCTCTGGGGTAGTAGGCTTTGCCGACGGTCAGCCAGTGGTAGATTTAGCTCTACTGCGTCGCCTGTTGGAATACCTCCAACCTTTGGGAAAGCCGATTGCTCTTTGGCCTTGCGACCCGCAACTAGCGGGAAATGGTGTGATGCGAGAGGGGGTTGAATCGATTCGGTTTGGGCTGCCAGGAAATCCTGCGATCGCTGAAACTTCTGCCCTTGCCGCCCTGCTGGAATTGGTGGCAGCTACTGGCACGACAGCACATATCATGCGCGTATCCACCGCTCGCAGTGTACAACTGATTCATTCAGCGAAGTTACGAGGTCTGCCAGTCACCGCTAGCACCAGCTGGATGCACCTACTGCTTGATGCGAAGACGGTTGGTAGTTACAACCCCAATTTGCGTATAGAACCACCCTTGGGCAATCCGATCGATTTGGCCGCACTACGACAGGCAATACGGCAAGGGGTAGTGGATGCGATCGCGATCGACCACACTCCTTACACTTATGAAGAGAAGACTGTCGCTTTTGCCGAAGCTCCTC
>CAXUIV010000349.1:0-5750 GCA_964250875.1 uncultured bacterium | reverse complement strand
TAGAGCGCCTGCTTTGCAAGCAGGATGTCAGCGGTTCGAGTCCGCTTACCTCCATTGAATGGGAAATTGCCCTAAACACTTACGTCAGTTACAACATCTCTGATAAATTTAATCAGTCGTTGATTACCTTTCTGGCAATGTGTGTAAAGCATTCGGAACACAGCCGCTTTCAAGAAGGCTCGATCAGCAAGCCCTAGAGACTCGTGGTGGAGTGCATATCCTTTCATTGCATCTACCCATTCATGCTCGGAATTAGGAAAATTCCTCCGGGGATCGCGACACCAAGAGCGGAAGCCATTCAGCCAACTATTAAACGCCTTATTTAACACATCCCTTCCATATCGTTCTCGGGTATAGAACACATCATCCCAAATAGTCACTTCTTCAGAATTTGGGATGAAGTCAATTTCCCACTTTGGTAGTGGTTCCCCAGTTTTGCCGATCACTCCAGTAAAAGGCTGGCTGTTATTAAGGGAAATTGGAAAAACATCTGTTGAAACCCGTTATTACATCAGTAATCTGCCGAATAATGCTCAAACAATTGGTGAGTCAGTCCGCAGTCATTGGGGCATTGAGAACGAGTTTTCAATGCCCCAATGCTGGCGAATTGCACTCCCAATTTTGTAAGCATCACTCACCCGACTAGTGAGTAAAATTGCACCTCATTGGTTGTAGCAAGGTACGAACGACATCATCGTGGTGTGCGATAACATAATTTTATACCTGGTAAACATCTAAGAGTACAAAACTTAGCCGCTCATCTCTTGCAGCACTATGACTTCTGACCCAACCTCTCAGCAACCGCCTCCTCAGACAGGGAATCGGCTATCAACGCAGCAAAACCCAGTAGAAGCCCCCTTTCCGGTTGTGGGTGTTGCTGCCTCTGCGGGAGGGCTAGAAGCCTTCACGCAGTTACTGGGCCATCTGCCGACCAATACCGGCATGGCGTTTGTGCTGATTCAGCATTTATCTCCTGACCATGAGAGTCTGTTGACTGAGATTCTCACTAAAGCGACACCATTGCCGGTGCGCAAGGTGCAGAATGGCATGACGGTGGAGCCGAACCAGGTTTATGTGATTCCGCCCAACACCAAGATGATTCTGTCTGGGGGTATTCTACAACTGTCGCCCCGCGAAAAGGTGTTTGGCAAATATATGCCAGGAGATGCTTTCTTTGCCTCCTTAGCAGCCGATTGCGGCTATAAAGCGATCGCTGTAGTTTTATCGGGAGCAGATGGAGACGGCTCACTGGGGCTGAAGGCAATCAAGGCAGCCGGAGGGGTGACGTTTGCGCAGTGTGAAGACACGGCAAAATTCGACAGTATGCCCAACACTGCCATTGCCACTGGGAATGTCGATTTTGTACTGCCGCCCGCAAAAATTGCGGAAGAACTGGCAAACCTAAGTCGCAATCCGATGCTGGCTTGCCTACTGCCGCTGGTCTCAAGTGAGGCATCGCTTGAACCAAAAGCTGCCCTGGGGACGATTTTTGCCTTGCTGCGCTCAACGACAGGGGTTGACTTTAGCTGCTACAAGCCCAACACACTGGATCGCCGGATTCAGCGCCGCATGCTGCTGTATAAGCTGGAACAGTTAGAAGATTATGCCGCGTATCTGCAAGCACATCCGGCTGAAGTCAAAGCGCTGTATGAAGAAATTCTGATCCACGTCACCAGCTTTTTCCGCGATCCGGAAGCTTTTGAATTGCTGAAAGCGCGAGTCTTCCCCACAATCACCCAAAATAAGTCGGCAGAATTTCCAATTCGAATCTGGGTAGCGGGCTGTTCAACGGGAGAGGAGGTTTATTCGATCGCCATCTGCCTGCTGGAGTTTTTAGCTAATCAAGTCACTCAGCCGCCCATCCAGATTTTTGCCACCGATATCAGCGAGATGGCGATCGACAAAGCCAGAGCGGGCATTTACGCTGAGAATCAAATGGTGGACGTCTCGGCAGAGCGCCGACGCCGATTCTTTTGTGCCCTTGAGGGAGGTGGCTACCAGATCAGTAAGGCGGTGCGCGAACTGTGTGTGTTTGCCCGCCAAAACTTGGGCGGCGATCCGCCGTTTTCTAGCCTGGATCTGATTAGCTGCCGCAATGTACTGATTTATTTGAGCGACTCGCTGCAAAAGCGGATTCTGCCCATCTTCCATTACAGCCTTAACCCGACTGGTTTTCTGCTGCTCGGTACCTCAGAAAGTACGGGTCAATCTTCAGACCTGTTTACTTTAATCGAGAAAAAGTTCAGAATCTATGCTAAGCAGCTGATCGCGACTCGTCCCACATTTTCGTTTGCCCTCAGCAGCTACCCAACCGTTAAGGTGAGGGAGCGCCAGCCGATACAGGCTCCTGTAAAAGGGTTTGATTTACAGAAAAAGGTTGATCAACTAATTGCCAATCACTACGCTCCAGTCGGAGTTGTGATTGGCGACCAGATGCAGGTGCTGCAACTGCGGGGAGACATTGATCGCTACCTGAAGCTAGTTTCTGGAGTCGCTAACTTCAACCTATTTAACCTGGTGCGAGCGGGCTTACTGGTCGAACTCCGGGCCGCTATTTACCAAGCGCAACGACAAGAGCTGCCCATTAATAAGAATGGACTCCGTTTAGAAGAGGGCGATCACTCCAGAACCGTCAATTTTCAAGTGATTCCGTTTCAGGTGCCAGCGACTGAAGAACGCCGCTTTCTGGTGCTGTTTGAAGACGCTCCACTCGCTAGCAGCCTTAGTCCCGTCGCTCCAGCCAGCCCCCAAGAAGATTTAGAGCAGGAGATGGCGCGGTTGAGACAGGAACTCGCCGCCGCAATTCAGGAACGAGCAGCGACGCAGGAGTATTTGCAGGCAGTCATTCAAGAGCAGGAACACAGCAATCAAGACCTCAAAATCGCCAATGAAGAAATTTTGTCGAGCAATGAGGAACTGCAAAGCACAAATGAGGAGTTAGAAACTGCCAAAGAAGAGATTCAAGCAACCAACGAAGAACTCAACACCACCAACGAAGAACTCCGTAGCCGCAATTCTGAACTGCACCAGGTTAATAACGATCTGAACAATTTGCTGGGCAGCATCAACATCCCGATTTTGATGCTCACCAACGATTTACGGATTCGGCGGTTCACGCCGATGGCACAACGGTTATTCCACTTCATTCCCGCCGATGCTGGACGACCCTTGAGCGACATCAGAGCCAATCTCAACATTCCAGACTTAGAAGCGCTGATTTTAGAGGTGCTGGAAACCCTCAGCGTCAAGGAACTAGAAGTGCAAACCCAGGGAGGGCATTGGTACACCCTCCGCATCCGCCCATATCGCACCACCGAAAATCAGATTGATGGCGTCGTGTTGGTGTTACTCGATATTGATGCCCTGAAGCGCAGTGCTGCTACCCTAGAAGCCGCTCGCAACTATGCGGAAGCGATCGTGGAAACCGTGCAGGTGCCACTGATGGTGCTGGAGTCTGATTTCCGGGTGAACAAAGCCAATCGCTCGTTCTATGAAACGTTTCAGGTTGAACAGAACGAGACCGAGCAATCGCTAATGTTTAATTTGGGCAACGGGCAGTGGAACCAACCTAAACTGCGATCGCTCTTAGAAGATGTTTTTGCCAACAATACGACTTTTCAAAACTTTGAAGTCGAGCATAATTTTGAGCAGATTGGGCAGAAAACAATGCGGCTGAGTGGGTTAAAGATTATTGAAGCCGGACAGACTCAACGGATTTTGCTGGTGATTGAAGACATCACTGAACGCCAGCAGTTTGAGACGGAGCGAGCCCATCTTCTGTCCCAGGAACAATCAGCCCGTCAACAGGCGGATGCTGCCAACCGTGCGAAAGATGAATTTCTGTCAAACTTGTCCCATGAACTCCGTAACCCGCTGAATACCATGCTGGGCTGGGCGCAAATTCTCCGCACCCGTCAGCTAGACGCGGCCACCGTCACTCGGGCTTTAGAAACGATGGAGCGGAGTGCCATGGCCCAATCTCAACTGATTGAGGATATGCTGGATATCTCCCGGATTACCAGCGGCAAGCTGCGCCTCAATACGCAGTTGCTCGACCTAGTCCCCATCGTGAGTGCTGCAATCGAGTCTGTCCAACTCTCTGCCGAAGCGAAATCGATTCAAATTGTTTCGCAGTTAAACTTGGCAACGATCATGGCAGATGCTGAGCGCCTGCAGCAAGTGCTGTGGAATCTGCTGGTGAACGCCATCAAATTTACACCTGCTGGTGGACGGGTGGAAATCACATTAGCACCTGTGCAGACTGATGCTGAGATTCGAGTTAGCGATACCGGACAAGGCATTCGGGCGGAGTTACTGCCCTACGTATTTGAGCGCTTCCGTCAAGGAGATTCCAGCACCAGTAAAAGCATTCAGGGGTTGGGCTTGGCGATCGTCCGCCAGATTGTGGAACTTCATGGCGGCACCGTGCAAGCAGCCAGCCCCGGTGAAGGGCAAGGAACCACGATGATTGTGAGGCTGCCCCTGCACTCTATGCCACTAGTGACACCATCGAGTGTTTTAGAACCCACAGTGGGGGAAGATCTGGAAGTTTTGAGTCAGCAGGTTCCTGCTCTAGAAGGTTTACACATCCTCGTGGTCGATGATGATGTGGATAGCCTCAACCTGATAAAGTGGATATTAGAAAATGTTGAAGCGGCAGTGGTTATTGTTACTTCGGTCAGGGAGGCGATCTCAGCTCTGATGGCATCTCCTGGCAGGTATGATGCGCTCCTGGCAGACATCGGGATGCCAGACGAAGATGAGTTTTCTTTGATTCATCAGGTGAGAGCGCTGGACGCTGAAGCCGGGGGACGGATTCCGGCAGCAGCGCTCACTGCTTATGTCAGTGAGGTAGAACGGCAACTGGCAATTAACGCTGGATTCCAAATGCATGTGGCTAAACCTATTAACCCAACCGAATTGGTCCGGATGGTGGCGAATCTGGTTGGACGAGTCAGAAATGAGTGAACTCAGTGTCAAGATTAGTAGATGGATAAGTGTGTTGCTGGCTCAAACTAATTAAAATGTGTGAACACAGCTCGCCGATAAAGCAATAAGGGGTTAACCGGGTATGGCAAAGTCTCCACAGCTAGAGGCGGTGTACCAACGGGCAACGGTACTGCAACAGCATGCCAACGGTCTACCCAAATCGCAGCAAACGCCTCTATCACAAGCATTGGAGGAGCTTCAGGCAGTCTTAGAAGAATTGCAGGCATCTGAGGAAGAGCTGCGTGAGCAAAATGAAGAGTTAGTGAACACTCGTCAAGCTGTAGAGGCGGAACGTCAGCGCTATCAGGAATTGTTTGAGTTTGCACCGGATGGCTATCTCGTTACGGATGCGAATGGGAGAATCCAGGAAGCGAACAATGCGATTTGCTCCCTGCTGAATGTTTCACAGCAGTTTCTAGTCAGCAAACCGCTGCTGGTTTTCATTGATCAACCTAGTCACTCTGCGTTTCATCTAAAACTTGACCAATTGCAGCAGTTAGACAAGCTGCAAGATTGGCAGGTCCGCCTACGTCCACAGAAGCGCTCGCCTTTTGATGCAGCGTTGACGGTGTCTGCTGTGCGCAATTCAGCTGGTCGGATAGTCAGCCTGCGTTGGCTGCTGCGCGACATTACCGAGCGAAAGCAAGTCGAACGGCTTTTAGAAAATCTCAACTCAGAACTGGAGTGCCAGGTGCAAGAGCGCACAGCTCAGTTGCAGCAGGCACTCCAGTTTGAGGCGGGTCTCAAACGCATTACGGATA
>CAXUIV010000348.1:0-5753 GCA_964250875.1 uncultured bacterium | reverse complement strand
TAAAGGACTTAGCGTGTTCTTCACGAATTGTATGAATTTCATCTAGAATCTCATCGTGCAACATAGCTTATCCTAATAGTTCGTAGGGAGTACAAATTACGGGTAGCTGGTATCCAAAATCAAGACTGATTTCTGCAAGCTTTCTTTGAATCTGAGCGTTTGCGATATGCTTACAGTTCCACGTTAGCAGGTAATCCAACCCGTGGACGGTTGCTGCTGCAATGTGAACCGCATCGTCGGAAGCTTTAGACGGAAGATTGCTTCGTGTGAGGAATTGCGCTGCCAAACTTCGTACAGGTTGATTAAGTTCTACCAATGATAACCCGTTAAGGCTCTCCAGACGCTTAGCCGCAATCTCAGAATCTCCCTGCGCCACTTCATCTAAAACAACCTGTGAAATGTATAGTGAGAAAGCACTTCGACGAGACTCCCACCACTCCCTTGTGACTTCTATGTTTGCTGCCAAGATCAAATTTCTGGTCGATCTGGCTGTGAGATAGCCCAAGATGCTGGTCTCAATGTATACCGTTTCGCTCATACAAGGATACAGAAGAACTGCATATTCGCTCCGTAGTTCAATTGTAGAGTCGCTCGCAAGCTCTCAGTAATCGCTTCTATCTACTGCACATAATCCTCAGCTTGCAACAACCAAAATCCGCTGTAAGTCATCCCCGAATCATCTGGCTGCACCAACAAAAAATGCAGTCCTCGACTCAACTGTTTACGCTGTTCATAATCTTGCGCTGCTGCTGCCACTTCTTGATCTTCAAACGTAGCTAAAATCCAACGGTCTACTAAACCAGCCTCCAACACTAACCCTCCCGCAGCGGATACAGCTGCCCCTTCACTGCCGACATAGTTCAGCGCCACAGGACGGGCTTCCTGTAGCCAACGTGCCAACACCATCGATTGCCTACCGCCATCAATCACCACGCCCGGTACTGGTAGCGTTGAAGCCAACCCTAAATGAAGCGGTAAGAGATATTCTGGCATCTGCCGAATTGGAATTGGCCGCTCAGAGAATGCTTCCTCCACATCCTTCGCTGGCAAAGTGGCAAAGCGCCATTGCTCACCCAGTAACCTGTCTGGCACTGGTGTGGGCGGTGGTCGATCTAGGGCTAAGGGAGTGTAAGGTTCGCCAGTGTAGCTATCCAGCGTAGGGTAAAGTTGCGATCGCTCTTGCAGCCATTGCTTTAAGGCGTTGGTACGTCGAGTTGCTTCCACCGCCACCCCCAGCTGTTGCCCAGCCAGCGCGATCAAACTCAGCGACTGAGGACGGAATACCTGAATGACATCCGGCAGTTGTTGGCTTGCTGTAGCCTTATGCAGTTGCTCAACTAACCATCCGGCGTTTGCTCCTGATTGAGGACATTGCGCTGCATACGTAAAAGTGCGAGTGGAGTCGCAAATCAACAACTCCCATAAAATTCCCGCTTCGTTCCGTAAAGGACGCCGATAAAAATCAGCCTGCCAAATTCTCATTTCAAATTCAACTCATTACCAGTTAATATTCTGATCTCATACAGGTAGAGACGTTACATGTAACGTCTCTACATTCAACGTCTCTACCTGTGTTACATACAATCAAGATTAGTCGCTGTAGAAGTGTTTTACTGCTTATGAACCCTGCCCTCACTCAAATTGGCGCTCAGATGTCCAACCTGACAGGCGTCAGAGCTATTATGAAGGACATTATTGAAACGCTGCGAGCAGGTGCAGGGCAAGAATTTATTAATTTGAGCGCTGGCAACCCGTTGATTTTGCCAGAGGTAGAGCAGCTGTGGCGGGATTGTACGGTAGAACTGTTGGCTAGCCCTGATTATGGGGAGGTCGTCTGTCGTTACGGATCAAGTCAAGGTTATGGACCCCTGATTTCCGCGATCGCCAACGACTTCAATCGTCGCTACAGCCTTTCTTTGAGCGATCGCAATATCCTGATCACCCCAGGCAGTCAAGCCCTCTACTTCTACGCTGCCAACGTTTTTGGTGGCTACACCTCCAGCGGCAACTTGAAGCAAATCGTTCTGCCGCTTAGCCCTGACTATACAGGGTACGGTGGCGTTAGCTTGGTGCCAGAAGCATTGATCGCCTATAGACCAGCTTTAGATATCGATTCAGCCGCACACAGATTCAAATACCGCCCTGACTTCAGCCAGCTAGAGATTACAGAAAACACTGGCTGCGTTATCTTTTCTCGCCCCTGCAATCCGACTGGTAACGTCCTCACAGATGATGAGGTGAGAAAGATTGCCGCTGCTGCGCCTGATAACGTGCCAGTGTTAATTGACTCCGCCTATGCCCCACCCTTCCCAGCTCTGAACTTTACAGAAATGACGCCAATGTTTGGCGACAACATCCTGCACTGCATGAGCTTATCCAAAGCGGGACTACCAGGTGAACGGTTGGGAATTGCCATTGGCGATGCCCGATTGATAGGAGTGCTGGAGTCGTTTCAGACCAACATGTGTCTCCATTCATCTCGCTATGGGCAGGCGATCGCCGCTCTTGCCATCAGTTCTGGATCGCTTGCCGAGATTTCAACGCGAGTCATTCGGCCTTATTATCAGAGTAAGTTTGCGGTTTTAGAGACAACTTTAGACGAAGCTATGCCCAAAAACCTACCGTGGCTGCTGCATCGCGGTGAAGGGGCAATTTTTGCCTGGTTGTGGTTGCAGGACTTACCCATAACTGACGGAGAGTTTTACCAACAGTTGAAGCGGGTGGGCGTTATTGTTGTACCAGGTGGCTCCTTCTTTCCTGGATTACGCGAGGACTGGCCTCATAAGCATCAGTGCTTCCGAATCAGCCTCACGGCTAGCGACCAAGAGATTGAAACTGGCATGCGGCGTCTGGCAATGGTGGTAGAAGAAGTTTATCGAGAAGTTATGAGTGCTAAGTTATGAATTATGACTAGCGACAACATCAATTCAAAACTCAAAACTCCCCGCAAGGGGGCATACCCAAAGGGCACACAGCAGCAAAACTCAAAACTCGGATCCGACGGCTGGCTAGAAGTTGGCACAATTGTTGCGCCTCAGGGATTAGGTGGAGAGGTGCGGGTGTATTCCAACTCAGATTTTCCGGAACGGTTTGAGGAACCGGGACAGCGCTGGCTGCTGTGCCCTGGTGAAACAGAACCGCGAGAGGTTGAGCTGTTAGGAGGTCGATATATTCCTGGTAAAGGGCTGTTTGCGGTGGAACTAGCTGGTGTGGAAGACCGAAACCAAGCAGAGGCGCTGCGGGGTTGTCGGTTAATGGTGCCAGAGGGCGATCGCCCAGAACTCGGAGAAGATGAATATCACGTTTTAGATTTGATCGGGCTGGAAGTCTTTAACCAGTTAACGCAAGAGGTGCTAGGTAAGGTAGTGGATGTGATTCCAGCGGGCAATGATTTACTGGAAGTAGAGACGTTGCAAACAGCTCTACAGCAGCCATCAGCCGTTCCTGCTCCTGAGGCAGATGCCTCCAGTGCTGAATTTGCCACTAGGGGTAAGAAACGTAAACCGCGTCCCAAATCAACCAAGCCAGCCACTGTTCTAATTCCGTTTGTCCGAGCGATCGTGCCAGTTGTGGACCTGAAAGCTGGTCGCGTTGAGATTACGCCGCCACCGGGTCTACTGGATATTACTTGAGGACGTAGATTAGGCATAAATTAGGTACGTAAATCTTTACTATATTATTGTCAACCCTATGCAAAAGCTTCATGACTTGAGCTTTAAGCTTTTAAGTATCTCCGTGAACACACAGAGATGGCTGACGATGCCGGGGTGTACGACAAAAAAAATGCCGAGCTATTGTCAGGAATATATTGAATATGACATCCCTTGAAGCTATTGAATCAGCTGTAGCCGCCGTCCAAGGCAACCCCAATACTTTCTGGCGTTTCCTAAAAAGAAAAGAGATTGAGGCTGTACGTTGCCATCAAGACAAGTCGGGCTGGGAAGTGTGGCTACGCGGACGACCTCCAGCTGGTGGCGAACTTTTTATTTACCGACTCAAGCTTGATTTGGCAGGGAACTTACAAGAAGCTTCGCTGGATACTGAAGCAAATACAGAGTTCACTCAAAACTCACCAAGGTGGTTAAATCTTTTTAGCAGATGGGTGTGAAGAAGTCACTGCCCACTGCCCACTGCCCACTGCCCACTAAGATTGCTATAGGCTAGATAGAGTTGTCATAACTGTGATGAAATATGTTGGACTTTCTCAACCCTCTCCTAAATCGCCATCCAGAACGCATCAAAGCTAACGTTGAAATCTACACCTGGCAAACCTGCCCCTTCTGCATCAGGGCTAAGCTGTTGCTTTGGTGGAAGGGTGTAGATTATACAGAGTATAAGATCGATGGTGACGAATCGGCTAGAAACCGGATGGCTGAACGTGCCAACGGTCGCCGCAGCGTGCCACAGATTTTTGTTAACAATCAACATGTGGGCGGGTGTGACGACCTCTATCAGTCAGACCAACAAGGTCAGCTAAATCTGCTCCTGGCTCAGTCGGCTGTATAAATTGATGCCATCCCAATCTCAAACAGCAATCGACTGGGCAGCATACATGGTGCATCGACAGTGGATGAGTCGAGCGATCGCCCTTGCTCAATCGGCGGGTGAAGCTGGTGAAGTTCCGGTTGGAGCAGTCATAGTTGATGCAGCGGGTAACGCCATTGCTGAGGCCGAGAATCGGCGAGAGCGCGATCATGATCCCACAGCCCACGCTGAAATTCTGGCGCTCCGGGCATCTGGTCAAGCGTTACAAAACTGGCATCTCAACGACTGTACGCTCTACGTCACCCTAGAGCCTTGCCCCATGTGTGCTGGTGCTGTCGTCCAAGCACGACTGGGTTTACTGGTGTATGGAGTTGATGACCCAAAAACTGGTGCCATTCGTACCGTTGCTAACATTCCTGATAGTGCCTGCTCTTATCACAGTTTGCCCGTATTAGGCGGTATTCTAGAGTCTACCTGTCGTCAACAGTTGCAAACTTGGTTTGCTCAGCGGCGGATTCAGAGGTCGTGTTCTTAAGCACAAACCTCATGACGCTGCTAGAAGTGTCCCTAGCGAATAACTAATTCATCTGAGAGAATTTACGGTTGAATAAGTAGACCTTGCGTACTTTGTTACCTTCCGTTACTGGCACCATAGCGATGATTCAGCTTGACACCTCTGCACCTACCTGCCAAACACCTGTGGATACCAAGGTGGCCCCCATGACCTCTCGTGTCTCACCTTGGGTGGCATCACTGGTATATCCCCTAGCACGCTACCTAGTTATGCCGCTTTTCTTTGGGCGGATTCAGGTTACAGGACAGGAGAATTTACCCACTACTGGCCCTGTCATCCTAGCTCCTACCCATCGCGCTCGTTGGGACGCCTTGTTAGTGCCGTATGCTACAGGTCGGGGCGTAACCGATCGAGATCTACGATTTATGGTGTCGCTTGATGAGGTCAAAGGACTGCAAGGCTGGTTCATTCGGCGGCTAGGAGGGTTTGCTGTAGATACCAAGCACCCAAACATCGCTACCCTGCGCCACGGAGTAGAGCTGCTGAAAGCAGGAGAGATGCTGGTCATTTTTCCAGAGGGTAACATCTTCCGCAACGGCGAGGTCCAACCCCTGAAGCCCGGTTTAGCGCGTCTGGCTTTCTGCGCTGAATCTAATCATCCAGGTTTAGACGTCAAAATCGTGCCCATCAACATTCATTACAGCCAACCCGTCCCGCACTGGGGTTGTGATGTCACCATTCACATCGGTTCTCC
>CAXUIV010000347.1:0-5756 GCA_964250875.1 uncultured bacterium | reverse complement strand
CTGCAAAACGCTCTTGAGTCTGCCACATCAAATCGTGACTCAGCATAGCTGCTGCTGCCGCAGGACTGTCAATCGGAGTGCGATTGTCTTGGCCACGAGCTTGAAACACCCGCTTACCCAGTTCAACTGCTGCCAGAATTGTTGCCGCCTTCGCTTCCCCAATTCCATGTATTTGCATCAATTCTTGAACACCGACATCCTGCAAGACAGTCAAGGGTTCGCGCTGGTGTTTGCCCAATTCCTGTAGCAAGTATTGTCCCAGTCCCACAGCAGATAGCTTTCCCGCCCCCTGGCCCGTACCTAGCAAAATCGCAATCAGTTCAGCTGTGGCGAGAATTTTAGGGCCATGAGTCATCAATCGCTCACGAGGACGCTCAGTTGTGGGTAAGTCGGCGATTCTGAGGCAATAAGTCATAGATGCACCAGAGGCATACTCAACATATATCGAGATTACTCTAGCCGTAGTATTTTTGTCTAAAAAATTACATTATCTTTAAAAAATACTTAGTCGTTCGTGATTCTTCTCCTGTTGCTATGCGTCTTTCTACTGGTAGCCTTGAACAGGCTTGAGCATATGGTAAGCAATCAGGAGCTGCGTGATGGCTAGGGGGTAGCTTTGAATCGTCTCTCCGGTTGTACCAGCAAGCTTACCGATTCCTTTGTTACCTTCTAGGCTACAGAAGCTCCGTAGGTGATGCATCTCGTCACACATAATCTTTTCCAACTCCCTCACCTGTTCGCCAGTAGCATGACCATCAACCTCTAGAACATCAACGGGCTTACCCATATCTCGGTCTAGTCCTAGGCGGATTGCTGGCTTTAAATGGGAACTAATTGGACTCACAATTTGGGTAAAATCTGGGTGTGGAATCGTAGGCCGGAGTACCAGACGCACGTTCAGGTGTCCATTGGTCTCTTCGGACTGGGTAATAGGTGGATAAAAGCTGACCACAACGTCTGCCCACTGACGCTGGGGACGAATGAACTCCTCCGAGTCTGGTTCGCGCTTTTGGAGTTCAGCCCGCACCTCGGCCTCTGAGTAGCCCCGCTTCAGCGTATCTCGCTTAACCTTCCACTTAGCGCGTAGAGGTTCAGGTGGTGCTAAGTAAACTTTAACGTCATAGCAGTCCCGTGTCCCACGAGTTGTGTAACCAAGTAAGCCCTCAGCAATCACAAATTTATTTGGCTTGATGTACTGCGGCGGTTCAAACATGCCGGTCTTGTGGCTGTATACCGGCTTGAGAATCGGCTGCCCTGTCCGTAAGAGAGTCAAATGTTGCTGCATGATATCGAGGTGATTGCAGTCGGGATGTAATGCCGTAATTCCTAGCTCTGCACGCTGCTGGCGATCGTAGCGGTGGTAATCATCAGTACAGATAACTGTGACATTGTCTTCTCCCAGGACTTGAGCAATCCCCTTAGTTAGGGTTGTTTTACCAGCGGCACTGTCACCAACAATGCCAAGAATAATTGGACGATGGCTCATGGTTCCTCCTGGGGAAGAGAAAGGACGAAAGAATGTTAATTTGGTCTAATTGTACGGGGCAAAGGTAAATTAACTTAAAAATAAATGTGTCTTATGAGTGTTTAAAGATTGATATCTCTTAGTCTTTTAATGAAGCGCGTCATTGTGCAGTTTGGGATAAATTTTAACGGTGGAGGTGGCAAGAGTTCATTCCTCTGCTAGCCTGATGAGAATCATACTGATACACTTGTACTTTAAAACTGTAGCTAACCAGCGCCAATGGTACACATCAAGCGACTGGAACTCTCCCACTTTAAATCCTTCGGTGGCACCACCCAAGTGCCTTTGCTATCGGGGTTTACCGTCGTCTCCGGACCGAATGGCTCAGGCAAGTCCAATATTTTGGACGCCCTGCTGTTTGCCCTAGGTCTTGCTAGCTCCAAGGGCATGCGGGCAGAACGCTTACCCGACTTAGTCAACCACAACCAGCCCAATCGGGGTCATTCCACCCGCGAAGCCAGCGTCACCGTGACCTTTGATTTAGAGGAGTTCGGAGTTGGAGGTGCGGAGTTTGGAGTTGAGAGTTCGGAGTTAGAAGAAAAGAATTCAGTAGACGGAAACCATGAGTCCCTAGAAACAACAGACCCCAACTCCCCTAACTCCGCACTCCGCAACGCCACTCGCCTCCAGTCGGGGAACCCGCCCACGGCGATAGCTTCCCTGCACTCCGCACTCAGTAATGAGTGGAGCGTCACTCGGAAGCTGAGAGTTACCCAGCAAGGCACCTACACTTCAACTTATTACATCAACGGTGTACCCTGCACCCTTACGGAACTCCACGAGCGGCTGAATCAGCTCCGAATTTATCCAGAGGGCTACAATGTGGTGCTGCAAGGAGATGTCACCAGCATTATTTCAATGAATTCACGAGAACGTCGAGAAATTATTGACGAGTTAGCTGGGGTAGCGACGTTTGACCGCAGAATTGGTCAAGCGAAGGAAACATTAGATGAAGTGAAGGACCGGGAGGACCGTTGCCGCATTATTGAAAAAGAGCTGATTGCCCAGCGCGATCGCTTGGCTGCTGACCGCCTCAAGGCAGAAAAGTACCAAAAGTTACGAACGGAACTACAGCAGAAACAGCAGTGGGAGGCGGTGCTAGTGTGGAGATCGCTCCAACAACAGCAAGAGCAGCTGGTTGACCAGATCCAGTCAGGCGATCGCACCGCTGCTGACTTAACGACCCAACTGGCTGATCTGACCTCAGAAATCCAGCAGGCAACAGAGGCGCTAGACGATCTAAACCGTCGAGTCAGAGCATTAGGAGAAGATTCGCAGCTAACGCTACAGTCTACATTGGCCACTCAAGAAGCCGAACGACGCCAGCTAGAACGCTCCTTACAAGAACTAGAAACGTCTAAGCAAGAAGTAGAACAGCGTCTGCAACAAACCCAGATGCAGATCCAACAACACCATCATTCTCTAGCGCAAATTAGCCAAGAACAACAAACCGCAGAAACACAAGCTGCATCTCTACATCAACAGCGCAACGAGGCTAAGCTTGCCCTTAACCAAAGTCGAACAGCAGCCGATGCCGTCGCAGATGCCTCTGACGCTTGGGTACAGCAACAAACAACCCTCAATCGGCAGATCGAAACCCTGCTGCAAACTCTAGAACCCCAACGCACAGAACAAGCTCTGCTACAGGAACGTCAGAGTCAGCTAGAACGTCAACTTCAAGAACAGAGTCAGCTCATTCAAGTTAGAGAGTTAGAAATCGCTGACAGACGATCCCAACTGACTCCTGTAGAAACGTTGTATGCAGCGTCTTTAGAAGGAATTGAATCTCTAACCCTCTCCCTCGCGGCGGCAGAACAAGAACTGCAACTCCAGCAGGAAACCCAAAAGCGTCTGCTCTCTGAGCAGCGAGATAAGCAACGCGCCCTGGATAAACTAGAGGCTCAAGCTCAAGCTCTTCAAGAAACGCAAGGTACCTACTCCACCAAAGTCATCCTGCAATCGGGCATGAGCGGGATTTGTGGATTGGTCGCCCAACTAGGTCGAGTTGAACCCCAATATCAACTAGCCTTGGAGACAGCAGCAGGCGGACGTTTGGGGCAGTTGGTTGTAGAGAATGATGCTGTGGCAGCAGCGGCAATAGAACTGCTAAAGCAGAAACGGGCTGGACGGGCAACATTCTTGCCTCTCAACAAGTTAAAAGCCAGAAACTTCGAGTGGTCAGCACCCAGAGTCAGTGGATTCATTGACTATGCCGTTAATTTGGTGGACTGCGATCACCGCTACCTGGATGTCTTTACTTACGTATTTGGCAACACAATCGTCTTTGAAGCTCTAGGTGAAGCCCGCCGCTTTGTGGGTCAATATCGCATCGTTACCTTAGAAGGGGAATTGCTAGAGACCAGTGGAGCTATGACTGGTGGCAGCAGCAGCCAACGTTCCTCCCTGCACTTTGGCACCAGTGAAGCCACGGAATCCGACGAGGCATCTGGGTTACGCAATCGGCTGCAAGACATTGAGCGGGTTCTAGAGCGTTGTGGAGAGCAGATTAATTTGCTCTCAAGTAGGATAAAACGGCTAGCTCCAGAACTGAACGAGGCGAAAGCTAAGCGACGAGAAAACCAGCTGCGCAGCGAACAGCTGCAAAAAGAAATTAAAAGTTTAGCTTCGCAGCTAGAACAAGGGCGATCGCAAATCTCTCAAACCACCCAAGAATTAGCCGCCGCCCACTCCCGTCTGCAAACGCTGGACTCATTACCAGCGCAAGAGGCTCAACTACAACAGCTGCGGCAAGCCCTGATGGAATTGGAACAATCTCAAACCAACAGTCAATGGCAACAAATTCAGGCAACGATTAAAGGCCAAGAGCAACATCTGCAAGAGCGCGAACAAGCTCTCCGTCAGACAGAGCAAAAGCGAAAAGACCTAGAAAATACCGCGACGCGCCTCCAAGACAAAATTCAGCAGTGTGAGCAACGCCTGCAAGAATACAGTACCCAAAAAACAGCCCAGGTGGAGCGGCTAACGACACTCAGCACTCAACACTCAGCAATCAGCAATCAAATCGCTCAGACCCAAGCAGCTTTGAGCGAGCTAGAGCAGACTTTGGGAGCGGTTAAACAGGAACGAGATCAGGTTGAACAACAGTTGCGCCAGCGCCATTTGGCTCAACAAGAGCTGGAATTTACCCTTTCAAAACTTCAGGAAACCCAATTAGCTCGTCGAGAAGAGCTAGGAGTTCTGCAAAGCCAGTTAGCAGCTCAACGTTCAGAATTGCCTGAACCCTTGCCCGAAGTGCCCAGTCAACTGAATCTAGAACAGCTACAGCGGGACCTGCGATCGCTCTCTAAACGACTCCAGGCGATGGAACCCGTCAATATGTTGGCGTTGGAAGAATATGACCGGACCCAAACCCGTCTCGAAGAACTCAGTCAGAAACTACTAACTCTAGAAGGCGAACGCACTGAATTACTGTTGCGAATTGAAAACTTCACCACCTTGCGACGACGCGCTTTCACAGAAGCCTTCGATGCGGTGAATGAAAACTTCCAGACCATCTTTGCTACCCTCTCCGAGGGCGATGGCTATCTGCAACTGGATGATCCCGAAGACTTGTTTAACAGCGGTCTGAACTTAGTAGCTCATCCCAAAGGCAAACCAGTGCAGCGGCTAGCATCCATGTCTGGAGGAGAGAAATCCCTCACCGCCCTCAGCTTTATCTTCGCCCTACAGCGCTATCGCCCATCGCCCTTTTACGCCTTTGATGAAGTAGATATGTTTCTTGACGGGGCAAATGTAGAGCGATTAGCTAGAATGATTAAGCAACAGGCACAGCAAGCACAGTTTATTGTCGTAAGTCTGCGGCGACCTATGATAGAATCTGCCGAACGCACTATTGGTGTTACTCAAGCACGAGGAGCTTATACTCAAGTGCTAGGGCTCAAGTTGCAGTCCTCTAGTACGTCGGTATGATGTTTTGTTAAGCATAATGGTATTGATAGTCAACCGGATTCGAGATCGGGAATTGGCACATAATGACCCCTGACCAAATTATTAAACGCTCCGACATCTTGAACACCCAGGTAATCACCCGCGACAACGGCAAGCGACTAGGGGTGGTTAGTCAATTGTGGGTTGATATTGACCAGCGCGAAGTTGTGGCTCTTAGTCTCCGAGACAACCTGATCGCGTTCACGGGGGTGCCAAGGTACATGTTCCTCAGCAGCATCCGCCAGTTGGGCGATGTCCTCTTGGTTGATGATGAGAATGTGAT